>DATKTF010000054.1:0-3676 GCA_035531255.1 Cellulomonadaceae bacterium | reverse complement strand
CCGATCACGTCACGTTCGTGCACGCGACCGGCCGATCCACGGGAGGATGCCGTCATGGCGACCGTCGACCAGCAGCCCTGGGTCAAGAACTACCAGCCGGGTGTCCCGGCCGAGATCGAGCTCCCGACCGAGTCCCTCGTGCAGATGTTCGAGCGCTCCGTCGCCGAGGCGGGTCACCACCCGGCGCTCGAGTTCTTCGGGCGGCGGACGACCTACACGGAGCTCGGCGATCAGGTCGACCGGGCGGCCGAGGGCCTGCGCCGGCTCGGTGTGCGCGCGGGTGACCGTGTTGCGCTCGTCCTGCCGAACTGTCCGCAGCACGTCGTCGCGTTCTACGCCGTGCTGCGGCTGGGAGCGGTCGTCGTCGAGCACAACCCGCTCTACACGGCTCGTGAGCTGCGGCACCAGTTCGAGGACCACCAGGCTCGCGTGGTCATCGCCTGGGACAAGGCGGTCGCCGCGGTTCGATCATTCCCGGCCGACGTGGAGATCGACCACGTCGTGTCGGTGGACCTGCTCCAGGCGTTCCCCGCGCTCAAGCGACTGGCCCTGCACCTGCCCGTGCCACGGCTGCGCGCCTCGCGTGCGGCGCTGACGGCTCCGGCGCCCGGGACCGTTCCCTGGGCGAACCTGCTCTCGCACGGCCGGCTCGACCCGGCCCATCCGCGACCCGCGGTGGACGACCTCGCCGCGATCCAGTACACGTCCGGGACGACAGGGCGCCCGAAGGGGGCCATGCTCACCCATCTCAACCTGTACGCGAACGCGCTGCAGGGTGAGGCGTGGATGCACGGCGCGGAGTACCGCAAGGAGGTCTTCTACGCGATCCTGCCGATGTTCCACGCGTTCGGCATGACGCTCTACCTCACCTACGGGATCCTCAAGCAGGCGCTGCTCGTCCTGTTCCCGATGTTCGATCCGGCGCTCGTCCTGGACGCGATGAAGAAGTCCCCCGCGACGGTCTACTGCGCCGTGCCGCCCATCTACGAGCGCACCGCGATGGCGGCACGGGAGAAGGGCGTCTCGCTCCGATCGTGCCGGTTCTGCATCTCGGGGGCGATGAACCTTCCGGACCACGTCGTCGAGCTGTGGGAGTCCATGTCGGGCGGCCTCCTCGTCGAGGGGTACGGCATGACCGAGTCGTCCCCGGTCGCGCTGGGCAACCCGTTCCACCCGACCCGTCGCACGGGCACGATCGGGGTCCCGTTCCCGTCGACGCTCATGAGGGTCGTCGACCACGACGACCCCACGGTCGAGGTGCCTCCGGGTGAACCGGGCGAGCTGCTGCTCCAGGGCCCTCAGGTGTTCCAGGGCTACTGGAACAACCCCGAGGAGACCGCCGCGACGCTCCTCCCCAGCGGCTGGCTGCGCACGGGCGACATCGTGACCGTGGACGACGACGGCTTCACCACGATCGTCGACCGCGCCAAGGAGCTCATCATCACCGGTGGGTTCAACGTCTCGCCGTCCGAGGTCGAGGCCGTCCTGCGCCTGCACCCCTCCGTGACCGACGCGGCGGTGATCGGCAAGCCGCTCGAGCGCGGTGGAGAGATGGTCGTCGCGGCCGTCGAGCTGGACCCGGGTGCGGTGTTCGACGAGGACGCGTTGCGCGCACACTGCCGTGAGCACCTCGCGGCCTACAAGGTGCCGCGGCGCATCGTCCCGATCGAGGACACCCCACGCTCTCTTCTCGGCAAGATCCTCCGCAAGGAGGTGCGCGACCGGGTGATCCCGACGCTCTGACCGACCGGACCACGACCGCGACCCCGGCGTCGGCGTCGCGACGTGCGACGCTCCGCGGTGCCGTCGCGCGCCGCGACCCTCGGTGCTCAGACCATCGAGGAGGGCTCGACCATCTCGGCGGGCGGCGCGTGGTGGCCGCGCAGCTCGATCTCCTGCAGGAACCACGTCAGCACGAACGCGACCAGGACGAACGGCACGGCCGTCATGAACACGGAGTCCAGGGCAGCGACGAACGACGCGATCACCGGTTCTCGGACGGCCGCCGGGAGGGCGCCGATCACCTGCGGCGAGCCGGTCAGCTGCGACGGGTTGACCCCGTGCAGCGCGGTCGCGGGGAGCCGGTGCGCGAGCTGTGACGTCAGCTGGTTCGCGAGCACCGTCCCGAAGATCGCGGTGCCGAACGTGCCACCCATCGAGCGGAAGAACGTGGCGGACGACGTGGCCACGCCCATGTCCCGGGGGTCGACCGAGTTCTGCATCGCGAGCACCAGCACCTGCATGACCAGGCCGATCCCCGCGCCCAGGACCACCATGTACAGCGCGGTCCGCCAGTACGGCGTGTCGGACCCGAGCGTCGACAGCAGCCAGAGGGCGACCGAGGTGAGCGCGGTCCCGACGATCGGGAACCGCTTGTAGCGCCCCGTCGTGGTGATCCGGCGACCGGAGCCGACCGAGGCGACGAACAACCCCGCCATCAGCGGCAGGAGCTCGAGGCCGGACTGGGTCGGTGAGACGCCGCGGACGATCTGCAGGTAGATCGGGAGAAAGACGATCGCCCCGAACATCGCGAAGCCGATGACGAACCCGATCGTGGACGACACCGAGAAGATCCTGTTCCGGAACAGCCGGAGCGGCAGGATCGGCTCGGTCGCGCGACCCTCCCACCAGACGAACACCGCGGACAGGACGGCGCCACCGATCAGGTAGCTCAAGATCTGCGGCGAGGTCCACCCGTCACCTCCACCGAGCACGAGACCGAGCAGCAGGCTGCTGACCGCGACGACGAGCAGTGCGGCGCCGGCGTAGTCGATGCTGTGCTCGCGCCGCACGTGACGCAGGCCATGCAGCGCGCGGTCGGTGACGACGAGCGCGACGATGCCCAGCGGGATGTTGATGAAGAAGATCCAGTGCCAGGAGAGGTGGTCGACGAAGAACCCGCCGAGCAGCGGCCCCGCAACCGACGAGACAGCGAACACCGCGCCGAAGTACCCCTGGTATCGACCACGCTCTCGCGGCGGGATGACGTCCCCGATGATCGCGAACGCGAGTGACATCAGCCCACCGGCTCCGAGCCCCTGGATCGCGCGGGCCGCGATGAGCTCACCCATCTGGGTGGAGATGCCGGCCAGGATCGACCCGATCAGGAACACGACGATCGCGAAGCGGAACACGGGCTTGCGACCGTACAGGTCGGAGATCTTGCCGTAGAGCGGCGTCGAGGCGGTCGAGGCGAGCAGGTACGCCGTCACGACCCAGGACAGGTGCTCGAGCCCGCCGAGGTCGCCGACGATGGTCGGCAGAGCGGTGGACACGATCGTCTGATCGAGCGCGGCCAGCAGCATGCCCGTCATCAGACCGAACAGGATCACGACGATCTGGCGGTGCGTGAAGGCGGTCGGGATCACACCGCCGGACTGGGACGGTGCGTCCGGCCGGGCCGATGCGTCGTGCTGGGGGGTGCTCACGGGGTCTCCGTCGTGTCGTGGGGTCGGGTGAGGTCGCTGGTGGCACAGGTCCGGGAAGGGACGGCGAGCCGAGAGAGATCGTCGGCCAGTCGATCGAGGTGCAGCCGCAGCGCGGTCCGATCCCTCGCAGGCCAGTGCGCGATCGCGTCGCGCATCGAGGCCGAGCGCCCGTCCAGGAACCGGACGAACACCTCGTCACCGCGCGGCGTGAGGTCGATGCGTTGAGCGCGGGCGTCCTCCGGGTCTCG
>DATKTF010000053.1:0-4292 GCA_035531255.1 Cellulomonadaceae bacterium | reverse complement strand
GTACCAGGCCTGCCAGGCGCGGCACTCCGCACACGTCGGCGTGTGCCAGACCTCGCGGTGGGCCTTCCAGCCCTGCATCGTTCCGTGGGCCGGCTCGTCGACCCGCCGCGGCGCGGACTGGCCCGTCAGGCGCCGCTCGATCCGGCGCAGCTCGACCGTGATCCGCCGGCGTGCCTCGGAGAGCTCGTCGCGGCGCTGACGTAGCGCCGACTCGGACAGCAGCGCGACCGGGAGCCGTTGGGCGCTCATGACGCGGCCGCCGTCTCGGTGATCTTGCGGCGCATCGCTTCGCGGATCCGGGTCATCCTGGCGCCGTCAACCTGGGCGAGCTCGACGGCCCGGGCGACCATCGCCGCGGTGTCGGTGACGCCCTCGCGGTGTGCGGCCTCGAGGTAGCGCTGCTGCTGGTCGGGTCCGAGCCTTGCCAGCACACCACGGTCAATCTCGCCTTGATCCACAGGGTCGATCCCGGCCAGGTGAGACGTACGACGGGCTATAGGTTCTCCTCCCTGGTCTTCCTCTGTGTCTCCTCTGTTCTCCTTAGGGACGCCGCTACGTTGTCCCTTAGGGACGCCGCTACGGAGTCCCTTAGGGACGCCGCTACGGAGTTCGCTAGGGACGCCGCTACGGCGTGCCTGTGAGAACGCGTCGAGGTTCAGCACGTACTCCGCGGTCTGGTTCCTGCCGCCTCGGCGCGTGTGTGTCACGGCTCCCGCGGCGACGAGCTCGCGGAGCACCTTGCCGAGCGTCATGAACGAGCTGTGGCGCCGCGTGCGCGCGTCGCTCGCCTCCTCCGAGTCGTCGTCCGTGTCGGGCTCGGGAGGCAGGCAGAACCCGAGCGCGTCTGCCAGGGCTTCCCGGCCGATCCAGCACACGCGGGCGGGCATGTCGGGCCGGTCGCGGTCGAGGCTGACCAAGGCCATGTAGGCGAGCAGCCGGAACGCGCGGTGCGGCAAGTCGGGGTACGTCGTGAACGCGGCAGAGACGTTCGCGGCGCCCACTACTCGACCCACTCGGTGATCTGCGACTCGAATGCTGCGAAGGTCTGTCGGGGGTGCGTGCGCCAGAACTCGAGCAGCTCATCGGAGGCGTAGGCGCGGGCGCGCATGTGCGATCCCGGGCCGGAGAACAGCGACTGAACGTCGACGCCGGCGGCGCGGCCGCGCTGGTTGAGCAGAACGCCGGCGCACGCGCTCTCGGCCGCGTCGAGCTGTGCCTCGACGGCGAGCCGGTAGTCGTCGCGAACCCGCCGCCACTCGTCGAGCGCGGCCTCAAAGATCATGCTCATCGTCGGGTGTCGTAGGTCTGGCGCAGCCGGATCATGAGCACGCCGCCGGCGGTGATGAGGATCAGCGCGAGGAGCGTCCATCCGGACAGAGGCGTCGCTACGGTGCCGAGGATCACACCCGCGATCAGCAGCAGGAGCGCGGTCGCCAAGACGATGACGCGCATCATGCGATCCCGTCCCACGTGACCGGCTGCTCGGCAACGTAGGGCTCAGCAACTCCGGGCCGGCCACTCTTCGCGGCGCACGTCAGGCACTCGTGGAGGATCTCGCCGCCGAGCGTGTGGGCCAGGTGCAGGTGTGCGGCCGGGATCGGCTGGTGGCACCCGTCGCACTCGATCACGCGGTTCACGCGCTGCCGCCGGAACTTGTCGGTGAACACCGGGCGCGGGGGCGGGTTCAGGATGTCGTCGATCATGACCATCCCGCCGTGAGCCATCGCGACGACCGGCGTCGGCAACATCCCCGGCTGGTCCGCGATCCACGCGAACCGCTCGCGCAGCTCGCGCAGAAGGTCGAACATCTCGAGATGGGACGGCGTGCTCACGAGGCGTCCTGGGATTCCTCAGCGAGCAGTGTGTCGACTTCGCTCGCGAGGTATCGACGGTGCCCGCTCGGGAGCCGGCGCGGCTTGAGGTCGCCCCGGTCGATCATGCGGTAGACAGTTCGCGCGCTCACCCCGAGTCGTCGGGCGACGTCGGCCGAGGTGATCCATTCCTGATGCGAAGCATTAGTCTCGGTGGGCATGGCGAGACCGTACGCCTGAGGGGACTACCGGTCAAGTCTTGGCAGGAATCGCCTGCCCTGTTCGGCGTAGTCATAGGGTGAAAGAACTAGACGCGCCTGGCGCGCTTGGCATACTCTGTCAGGCATGACAGTTGCCGTGGTTGAGATTCAGGGGATCGACGCCCTTATCGGCGAGCGAGTTCACCAGCTCATGTGGCGCCAGCGCCTGAGCCAGACGGCCCTTGGCCCCGTGATGGGCATCGGACAGTCCGGCGTGAGCAAGAAGCTCCGCGGGCTCACGCCGTGGACCGTGGTCGACCTCTACGCCGCAGCTTCATTGCTGGGCGTCGAGGCCGCCGACTTGCTCCCTCGGTTGGACTCGAACCAACAACCGTCCGGTTACACGCAATCCGAGGTCAGCGGCGCCACCATCTACGCCCTGCCCACCCACCGCACCACCCCACTCGAGGAGCAGGCCGCATGAGCGACTACCTGAGACTGACCGAGGCGCCCACCTGGTGCATCTCCTACCCGACGTGCTCGGTGTGCTGCGTCGACCTCGAGTACGACGACGACTGGATGTGCCCGTCGTGCGGCACCTCGTGGGACAGCGGGTCGTCGGACGGTGACACGGGAACGCTGTACGGCGACTGGGCCGGTGAGCCGGCGACCGGCCCAGAGGTTACCGAGGACGAGGCATGGCGGATCTCGCACCTCAAGGGCGACGCCCGGGCTGCCACGCTCAAGCGAGTGCGCGAGGAAGAGGTTCGATTCAGGGCCGCTGGTATCGACCGGGATCTGTCGTGATGCGCCGCTGGGATGTCGCCGCGGTTCACAGGTAGCGACGGTGATCATCGCGGGGCCTTGGGCCGATAGTCCCGGGGTGAGCACTGAACCTGTGGCCTGGGGGGCCGCCGTAGGGGAGTACGTGACTGCGATGCGTGCCGCCGGCCGTTCGCCCGGCACGATCCGCCTGCACCGGCACTACCTGCGCCACACGGCCGGCTACGCGCGCTCGCCCTGGCGGGCCACGCCGGCGCAGCTGACCCGAGCCCTGGCCGTGACGTCCTGGTCGCCCGAGACGCGCAAGAGTGCTCGCGGGGTGATCGTGTCGTTCTACCGGTGGGCCACCCTCGCCGGGCACGTCGAGGTGGACCCGGCCCGCGGCCTGCCGGCGGTCACCGTCCCACCGGGCCAGCCGCGCCCGGCCCCGGAGGCCGTGCTCGCGCGGACCCTGGCCGGCGCGGACCACCGGACGCGGCTGATGCTCGAGCTCGCCGCCTACGCCGGCCTGCGCTGCTCGGAGATCTCCCGTGTGCACCAGCTCGACCTCGTCGGGGCGACCCTGTACGTGCACGGCAAGGGCGGCAAGACGAGGGTCGTACCGATCGGGCGCCCGGATCTCCTGACGGCGATCGCGACCGCGGACGGGTGGCTGTTCCCCGGCCGCACCGCCGGGCATCTCGCCCCGGGGACGGTCACCGCGATCCTCTCCGACGCACTGCCCGGCAAGTGGACCGGGCACGCGCTGCGCCACCGGTTCGCGTCCCGCGCCTACGCCGGCACCCGGGACCTCCTGGCTGTCGGCGCCGTGCTCGGTCACTCGCGGCCCGAGACGACCAAGCGCTACGTCTTGATGCCCGACGACGCCCTGAGGGCCGCGGTCGACGCCGCCGCGTGATTCCGGATTCCGGAATCCGGTCGACTGCCAACACGGGTGCGAAGAGGAAGAGAGTGGTCTAGTGGAAGAGCGGATCTGCGAGGAGCACAACCTCCCCGAGCGCTATGTCATCGATCCCCACGTCGAGGAACTCTTTGGCGAGATCGTTTGGGAGTGGATGTGTGACGAGTGCTATCGCCAGAGGTTCGAGGACATCTAGAGGCCCGTCGTAGTCGGGCCCTACTCGGGCTCGTCGTCCTGGGAGCCGGCGAGGATCGCGCAGACCCTCGCGACCGAGATCCCGGCGGACTTTGCCACGACCCGCTGACTCATGCCCTGGTCGATCGCCGCGACCACGAGCTCGTTGCGCAGCTCGACCGCGGCGGAGTGCGCGTCCTTCGTGGAGGAGACCGCGGCCGCCGCAGCAACCAGGCGCGGATTCATGTCTGTGAGCACCGTCGTAACCATGTCTGACCTGCGCTTTCGTGTTCGCGGCGTACACCGATTCACTTGCGTGAGCACCCGGTCCCAGGGGTGAACTTACCTCCGTGAGCACACGTGCGATTCACCAGGGTGTACGCGTTCGGGGGACTTGCACCGCCGGGCACACCACCGAGACGC
>DATKTF010000052.1:0-2512 GCA_035531255.1 Cellulomonadaceae bacterium | reverse complement strand
GAACCGCGTGCGCCAGCAGGTCATCCAGCTGCTGTCCGGCTACCAGGGCAAGGAGCCGGTCGCCGCGGGAGGCCCGGCCGAGGGTCAGCCCGCGGGATCCGCCGTGCTCGACCAGTTCGGCCGCAACCTCACGCAAGCCGCCCGCGAGGGCAAGCTCGACCCGGTCATCGGCCGCGGCAAGGAGATCGAGCGAGTCATGCAGGTGCTGTCCCGGCGCACCAAGAACAACCCGGTGCTGATCGGTGAGCCCGGCGTCGGCAAGACCGCCATCGTCGAGGGCCTGGCCCAGGACCTCGTGCGCGGCGACGTGCCCGAGACCATCAAGGACAAGCAGCTCTACACGCTCGACCTCGGTGCGCTCGTGGCCGGCAGCCGGTACCGCGGTGACTTCGAGGAGCGCCTGAAGAAGGTCCTCAAGGAGATCCGCACGCGCGGCGACATCATCCTGTTCATCGACGAGATCCACACGCTCGTCGGTGCCGGCGCCGCCGAGGGCGCGATCGACGCCGCGAGCATCCTCAAGCCGATGCTCGCGCGCGGTGAGCTCCAGACGATCGGTGCGACGACGCTCGACGAGTACCGCAAGTACGTCGAGAAGGACGCGGCTCTCGAGCGGCGCTTCCAGCCGATCCAGGTCGCGGAGCCGACACTGAAGCACACGATCGAGATCCTCAAGGGCCTGCGGGACCGCTACGAGGCGCACCACCGGGTGTCCATCACTGATGGCGCACTCGTCGCCGCCGCGACGCTCGCGGACCGGTACGTCAACGACAGGTTCCTGCCGGACAAGGCGATCGACCTGGTCGACGAGGCCGGTGCGCGCCTGCGCATCCGCCGGATGACGGCCCCGCCGGAGCTGCGCGAGCTCGACGAGCAGATCGCCGAGGCGCGTCGTGACAAGGAGTCGGCGATCGACGAGCAGGACTTCGAGAAGGCGGCGCGCCTGCGGGACACCGAGAAGCAGCTCGGCCTGCGCCGTCTCGAGAAGGAGAAGGCCTGGAAGTCCGGTGACCTGGACGCGGTCGCCGAGGTCGACGAGGAGCTCATCGCCGAGGTGTTGGCGATCGCGACCGGCATCCCGGTGTTCAAGCTCACCGAGGAGGAGTCGAGCCGGCTGCTCCACATGGAGGCCGAGCTGCACAAGCGCGTCGTCGGTCAGGAGGCGGCCATCAAGTCGCTCTCCCAGGCGATCCGTCGCACGCGTGCGGGGCTCAAGGACCCCAAGCGCCCGGGTGGTTCGTTCATCTTCGCCGGGCCGACCGGTGTCGGGAAGACGGAGCTCGCCAAGGCGCTCGCGGAGTTCCTGTTCGGCGACGAGGACGCGTTGATCCAGCTGGACATGAGCGAGTACTCGGAGAAGCACACGGCCTCGCGGCTGTTCGGCTCGCCCCCCGGCTACGTCGGGTACGAGGAGGGCGGCCAGCTCACCGAGAAGGTGCGCCGCAGGCCGTTCTCGGTGGTCCTGTTCGACGAGGTCGAGAAGGCCCACGCGGACATCTTCAACTCGCTGCTGCAGATCCTCGAGGACGGTCGCCTGACCGACTCGCAGGGCCGGGTGGTCGACTTCAAGAACACCGTGATCATCATGACGACGAACCTCGGCACGAGGGACATCGCCAAGGGCCTGCAGACCGGCTTCCAGGCGGGCGGCGACCTGTCGACGTCCTACGACCGGATGAAGTCGAAGGTCCTCGACGAGCTCAAGCAGCACTTCCGCCCGGAGTTCCTCAACCGCGTCGACGACGTGGTCGTCTTCCCGCAGCTCTCGCAGCCCGAGATCGTGGCCATCGTCGACCTGATGATCGCCAAGCTCGACTCGCGCCTGCGCGACAAGGACATGGCCATCGAGCTCACGCCGGCCGCGAAGATCCTGCTCTCGGAGAAGGGGTACGACCCGGTCCTCGGGGCGCGACCGCTGCGCCGGGCGATCCAGCGGGAGATCGAGGACGCGCTGTCGGAGAAGATCCTGTTCGGCGAGATCAAGGCCGGTCAGCTGATCGTCGTCGACGGTCACGGCGAGGGCATCCTCGGGGAGTTCACCTTCCGCGGTATCCCCAAGGGCGAACGGGCGCTCGTCGAGCCGGTTGCGGTCGGCGTCGCCGCCGAGACCGGTACGCCGAAGTCGGGGATCGACGTGCCGGTGGGCTCGTCGTCCTCGGACGGCCCGGCCACCGGGGTCATGCCGGCGGCGAACTGAGTCGCGGCCGGTGGTGCGCCGCCGGCAGTGAACGCTGAGGGGCCCGGATCCACACGGATCCGTGCCCCTCGTGCGTCGAGGTCGCGGCGCCCCCGGGCCCCATGTGCCGTGACGCCGACCCCGCACACCACCCCACGGAGCCCGTTCCGCGGGCCTGCGGCCGCCGGCGTCCGGGCTAGGCGCCGTCGTCGAAACCGAGCTGGCGCCAGGCCTCGTACGTCGCGATCGCTGCAGCGTTCGACAGGTTGAGCGATCGTCGACCGGCGAGCATCGGGATCCGTAGCTGAGTCGTGACGCGAGGGTCCTCAAGGACCT
>DATKTF010000051.1:0-4993 GCA_035531255.1 Cellulomonadaceae bacterium | reverse complement strand
CTCGCGCCGCATCCTCGCCTACGCCCGTCCGTACCGCGCGCAGGTCGCCGTCTTCCTCGTCCTGGTGGTCGTCGCGTCGCTCCTTGTCGTCGCGACGCCGTTGCTCCTCCAGCGCATCGTCGACGACGGTGTCGGCGGGCGCGATCGGCGGCTCGTCGTCATCCTCGCGTCGCTCGTCGCCGTCGTGGCGATCGCTGAGGCCGGGCTGAACCTGGTCCAACGGTGGTACTCCTCGCGCATCGGTGAGGGCCTCATCTTCGACCTGCGCACGGACGTCTTCACGCACGTCCAGAAGCAGTCGATCGCGTTCTTCACCCGCACCCAGACGGGCTCGCTCGTCACCCGGCTGAACTCCGACGTCATCGGCGCGCAGCAGGCGTTCACGTCGACGCTCTCGGGAGTGGTCTCGAACGTCGTGTCCGTCGTCGTCGTGCTCACGACCATGCTCGCGCTGTCGTGGCAGATCACGGTCTGCGCGCTGCTCATCGTCCCGGTGCTCCTGCTGCCGGCACGACGCGTCGGGCGCCGCCTCGCGGGCCTCACGCGCGAGGGCATGCAGCTCAACGCCGAGCTCGGCAACCGGATGACGGAGCGGTTCAACGTCGCCGGCGCGCTGCTCGTCACGCTGTTCGGCACCCCGGAGCGGGAGAGCGCCGAGTTCACGGAACGCGCGGGTCGGGTCCGCGACATCGGCGTGAGGATCGCGATGAGCAACCGCGTCTTCTTCGCCGCGCTCGGGGCGATGGCGTCGATCGCCACGGCCTTCGTGTACGGCGTCGGCGGGTGGTTGGCGATCAGCGGGACCGTCACGATCGGCACGCTCGTCGCGTTCGCCGGGCTGCTCGGCCGGTTGTACGGACCGGTCACCGCGCTCAGCAACGTCCAGGTCGACATCATGACGGCGCTCGTGTCGTTCGAGCGTGTCTTCGAGGTGCTCGACCTCGAGCCGCTGGTCTCCGACGCACCGGACGCCGTGCCGCTGCCCGACGGACCGCTCGGCGTCGAGCTGAGCGGCGTCTCGTTCCGGTACCCGAAGGTCTCCCGGGTGTCTCTCGCGTCGATGGAGCAGCGACCCGGCGGTGACGCGGAGGCCCAGGCCCCCGAGGACGTCGACCGCCGCCCGGACGACGTCGACGTCATCGACGACGTCACGTTCGCGGTCGAGCCGGGTCGGATGCTCGCGCTCGTGGGTCCGAGCGGTGCGGGGAAGACGACCCTCGGGGGTCTCGTGCTCCGCCTGTACGACCCGACGTCCGGGAGCGTGCGGATCGGCGGCCGCGACCTCCGCACGGTGACCCAGGCCTCCCTGCACGTCGCGGTGGGGATGGTGAGCCAGGATGCGCACCTCTTCCACGACACCGTACGGAACAACCTCCTCTACGCCGACCCGGGAGCCGACGACGCCGCACTCCATCGCGCACTCGCCGCGGCACACATCGACGACCTGGTGCGCCGGTTGCCCGAGGGGCTCGACACGATGGTCGGGGACCGAGGCCACCGGCTCTCCGGCGGGGAGAAGCAGCGCATCGCGATCGCGCGGCTGCTCCTGCGTTCCCCCCGGGTCGTCGTGCTCGACGAGGCCACCGCACACCTCGACTCCGAGTCCGAGGCAGCCGTCCAGGACGCGCTCGACACCGCGATGACGGGACGCACCTCGATCGTGATCGCACACCGGCTGTCGACCGTCCGCCGGGCGGATGTCATCGCCGTCGTCGATCGCGGGCGCATCGTCGAGCGCGGCACCCACGACCAGCTGCTCGCCGCCGGAGGGCTGTACGCCGAGCTCTACCGGACCCAGTTCGCCGACCAGGCGGCGTGACCGCCGGGGTCCATCGAACCGCCGGGGTCCATCGAACCGACGACGTCCACTGGATCGACGCCATCGATCGAACCCGCGTCATCCATTGACACATGTCGATGCGTGTGCGACTCTCAGGCATCGACAGTCATCGATGCCTGCGCGAGCAGGTCGACCGCAGGACGCCGAGCGCACCGGGTCACGGCACACGGGGAGAGAACGTGAGCGAGAACGTCGTCGAACAGGTCCGTCTGCACTACGCGGCAGCGGCGTTGCAGGTCAGCGCCGCCGGAGGCGCCGCGCCCCCGTCTGCCACGGCCTGCTGCTCGGCACCCGGCGACCCCGTCGAGGTGTTCGGCGGCATGCTCTACGGCGCCGACGAGGCCTCCGAGCTGCCTGCGCCCGCGTTCCTGGCGAGCCTGGGCTGCGGCAACCCCACCGCGGTCGCCGAGCTGCGCGCCGGCGAGCGCGTGCTCGACCTCGGCTCCGGTGGCGGGATCGACGTCCTTCTGTCCGCGCGGCGGGTCGGTCCTACCGGCGTCGCCTACGGGCTCGACATGACCCCGGAGATGCTGGACCTCGCCCGCGCCAACGCCGCACAGGCGGGCGCCACGAACGTCGAGTTCCTCGAGGGCAGGATCGAGCGGATCCCGCTCCCGGACGCCTCGGTCGACGTCGTGATCTCGAACTGCGTGATCAACCTCTCGGTCGACAAGACGGCCGTGCTCGGCGAGGTACACCGCGTCCTCGCCCCCGGCGGGAGGATCGCGATCTCCGACGTCGTGGCCGACGACGATCTCTCCCCGGCCGACCGCGCCGAGCGCGGGAGCCACGTCGGCTGCATCGCGGGGGCCCTCTCCCGCGGCGAATACCTGACCGGTCTCACTGCCGCCGGCTTCACCGACGCGACGGTCACGTTCACGCACCAGGTCGCCCCGGGGATGCACGGGGCGATCGTCCGCGCGGCACGCGGCTGACGAGCGGGTCGGACGGCGCGACCGTTGCGGCACCGCGGGGACGGCGGCCGCACCGGCGCTCCCAGGTTGGCCGCGTATCCTCGTGTCCTCCCCCTGAACGGAAGTCCGTCATCGACCGTCCCCTCGTCTTCGTGCACGGCACGCGCACGTCCGCGGACATCTGGTCCGCCCAGGTCGTCGCGATGGGACTCTCCGGCCATGACTGCGTCGCCGTCGACCTTCCCGGGCACGGCGCCCGCGCGTCGGAGCGCTTCACGCTGGCCGGCGCCCTCGAGACGATCGACCGCGCGGTGGACGGGTGCGCGAGCCCCCCGCTTCTCGTCGGCCTCTCGCTCGGCGGGTACTCGGCGCTGGCCTACGCGGCCGACCACCAGGACAAGCTCGCGGGCGTGCTCGTGTCCGGCTGCTCGACGGAGATCCGCGGCAAGCCACTGACCACGTATCGACGCGTGTCGCACCAGGTCGCTCGCGTGCTCCGACCGCACGGAGGGACCTGGCACGTCGTCACGGACATGCTCGCCGCGCTCAGCGGGCACTCGGCCCTCGGCGACCTCCGCCGCATCCTCGTCCCGGTGTGGCTCGTCAACGGCCGTCTCGACCCGCTCCGGTTCGAGGAGCGTCGCTTTCTCGCAGCCCGACCCGGGACCTTTCTGACCGTGGTCCCAGGTGCGGGCCACGACGTCAACACCCATGCCCCGATCGCGTTCAACCGCGTCCTGCTCGATGCGCTGCAGCACCTGCACGCACCTCGGCTCAGACCGGCTCGACCGGCAGCGAGTCCCTCGGCGTGAGCCACGGGTCCGGCGCGCGGCCTCGCCGAGGAGCAGCCGCGGATCGACCATGCTGACCACACCGACCGCGCCGTGGATGACGACGCGGGGCGCGCGGACTGGCAGTCTTGTCCGCATGCAGATCTGGCCTGGACGTGCGTACCCGCTCGGTGCGACCTACGACGGAACCGGGACGAACTTCGCCCTCTTCTCCGAGGCGGCCGAGCGCGTCGAGCTGTGCCTCATCGCACCGGACGGCACCGAGGAGCGGATCGACCTTCCCGAGGTGGACGCCTTCGTGTGGCACGGGTACGTCCCCGCCCTTCAACCGGGACAGCACTACGGGTTCCGCGTCCACGGCCCCTACGACCCGGCGAACGGGCAGCGCTGCAACCCCTCGAAGCTGCTCCTGGACCCCTACGCGAAGGCGATCGACGGTCGGGTCGACGGTGACCCGTCGCTCTTCTCCTACGAGTTCGGCGACGAGAACCAGCGAAACGACGACGACTCCCTCGGTCACACGATGACGTGCGTCGTCGTCAACCCGTTCTTCGACTGGGGCCACGACCGTCCGCCGCAGCACGAGTACCACAACAGCGTGATCTACGAGGCGCACGTGCGGGGCCTCACCAAGCTGCACCCGGCGGTCCCCGAGGAGCAGCGTGGGACCTACGCCGCCCTCGCCCACCCTGCCGTGATAGAGCACCTGACGGACCTCGGCGTCACCGCGGTCGAGCTCATGCCGGTCCACCAGTTCGTCAACGACCCGTCCCTTGTCACCAAGGGTCTGTCCAACTATTGGGGCTACAACACGATCGGGTTCTTCGCGCCGCACAACGGCTATGCGGCGTACCCCGACGGCGGTCAGCAGGTCCAGGAGTTCAAGAGCATGGTCAAGGCCCTGCACGCGGCCGACATCGAGGTGATCCTCGACGTGGTCTACAACCACACCGCCGAGGGCAACCACATGGGTCCGACGCTCGGTTTCCGCGGGATCGACAACGCGAACTACTACCGCCTCGTCGACGAGGACCAGGCCCACTACTTCGACACGACCGGCACGGGGAACTCGCTGCTGATGCGGTCGCCGCACGTGCTGCAGCTGATCATGGACTCGCTGCGCTACTGGGTGCAGGACATGCACGTCGACGGCTTCCGGTTCGACCTCGCGGCGACGCTCGCCCGGCAGTTCCACGAGGTCGACCGGCTGTCCGCCTTCTTCGACATCGTCCAGCAGGACCCGGTCATCTCCCAGGTCAAGCTCATCGCCGAACCGTGGGACCTCGGCGACGGCGGCTACCAGGTCGGCGGGTTCCCACCGCTGTGGTCGGAGTGGAACGGGAAGTACCGGGACACCGTCCGGGACTTCTGGCGCGGCGAGCCGTCGACCCTCGGCGAGTTCGCCAGCAGGTTGTCCGGGTCCTCCGACCTCTACGAGCACACCGGCC
>DATKTF010000050.1:0-8289 GCA_035531255.1 Cellulomonadaceae bacterium | reverse complement strand
CGGCGCCGTCGTCCTGGTCGACACCGACCGGCTCGACCAGTGCTTCCCGGCCGTGGACTACTTCGAGAGCCGGGGCATCCCGTTCGTCGTCGGGGTCAACTGCTTCGACGGGATCGCCAAGCACCAGCTCGAGGACGTCCGTGAGGCGCTCGCCATCCCGGCGCACGTGCCCGTGCTCTACACGGACGCGCGTTCCCGGGCCGCCACCAAGCAGACGCTGATCTCGCTCGTGCAGCTCGCGATGGAGCGACTGCGCGGGGCGTGACAGCCTGACGCGATCCAGCTGCGAGAGGGGGCCCGAGCCGATCGGCACGGGCCCCTTTCGCGTGTGGTGCGTCGGTAGACTCCTGCGGGTCCCAGCGGCGGCGTCGGGACACTGACAACACGGCCCAGAGGACGGCATGCAGACCTACGTCGACGGGACGGCGCTCAGCCGATACCTGGACGGTGCGGTCGAGCATGCGGAATGGACCGTGTGGGCTGCCGAGCACGCCGGGTCGTTGGTGACGTCGGAGCTCGCGCTCTCCGAGCTCAGGCGCGAGGCCGAGCCGCGTGGCATCGACGCACGCCAGACCGCCCGCGACGTCGCCGACCGCCTCACGGTGGTCCGGTTCTCCGACCAGTGCCTCGCCACCGCGGCGATGGCTTCCTCGGTGCTCCCGCCGTTCGCCGCGCTGCACCTCGGTGTGGCGGTCGCGGAGCCGGACGTGACGGCCGTCGCCACGTACGACCGTCTGCTCGCGCAGGTCGCCGTGATCTACGGGGTCGACGTCGTCAGCCCTGGGCGTGCGGCGCGGTGGTGGGAAGGCCTGGCATGATGTGCACGCACCGTGCACGTCACGGTCGGGTGGGTTGGCAGAGCGGCCGAATGCGCAGGTCTTGAAAACCTGAGTGCCGATGATCTCGGCACCGTGGGTTCGAACCCCACACCCACCGCCCCGGAGGTCCCGGTCGCGATGCTGCGGGGACGCGTCATGATGGTCCCCGTGCCAACGATCCCCACCGATGACGAGCTCGAGCTCATCCGTCAGTCCGGTGTCGCCCTGCGTGCCGGCAAGCTGAGCCTCTCCGCAGGGACCGGCTCGTACCGTGTCAAGAACACGATGGAGCGCGTCGCCGGCGCGCTCGGCATCGACCGCCACGAGGCGCACGTCACGCTCACCGAGATCACCACGACCTCTCACCGCGGTTCGAGCTTCCGCACCGAGGTCGCCGAGGTGCGATCGATCGGGATCAACTCCGACCGTCTGTCCGCGCTGGAGATCATGGCGTCGACGCTCCGGCCGGGGTCGACGGTCGAGGAGGTCACCGAGAAGCTCGACGCGATCACGGCACGTCGACCGCTCTACTCCGGCCTGCTCAACGCGCTCTGGTCCGCGATCGCGTGTGCGGCGTTCGCGTTCCTGAACAACGGCGGTCCGATCGAGTGCCTTGCGGTGTTCGTGGGTGCGGGTGCCGGGCAGTACGTGCGCCGCGCGCTCCTGACGCGTGGGTTCAACCAGTTCGGCGTGACGATGATCGCCGCGACCGCCGCGTGCCTCACCTACCTCGGGTTCGTGCAGGCGCTCCACGCGCTCGGCTCGGCCGGTGCGCACCAGGCCGGGTACATCTCGGCGGTGCTGTTCCTCGTCCCGGGGTTCCCGCTGGTCACCGGCTCGCTGGATCTCGCGAAGCTGGACTTCTCCGCCGGGCTCGCGCGACTCACCTACGCGCTCATGATCCTGAGCTCGGCCGCGCTGGCCGTCTGGGGGGTGTCGGTCGCGGCCGGTCTCGACCCGGCACCGGTCGCGGCGCCGTCGTTGCCGTTCCTCGTGCTGATCGGGCTCCGGCTGGTCGCGAGCTTCCTCGGGGTGCTCGGCTTCGCACTGATGTTCAACAGCCCGTGGAAGATGGCGATCGGCGCCGCGCTCGTGGGGATGGTGGCGAACGTCGTCCGTATCCAGCTCGTGGAGGTCGGCGCCGCAGCACAGGCCGGGGCCGCCGCAGCAGCGCTGATCGTCGGGCTGCTCTCCGCCTGGGTCGCGCCCCGGCTCCGGGTGCCGCGCATCACGATCTACGTGCCGGCCGTCGTCATCATGGTGCCCGGCGCGACGGCGTACCGGTCGGTGTTCCACCTCAGCAACGGGGACACGACCCAGGCGCTGGCGTTCGGCGTGCAGGCGGCGCTGGTCGTCATCGCGATCTCGATCGGCCTGGCCGTCGGGCGCATGCTGACCGACGCGACGTGGGCGTACGAGAGGTGATGCGGCGCGGTGTCGTGCCTGCTCGTGCCCGGATCGAGGGCTTTTGCTGCTGCGACGGCGGGCAGGTAGCCTAGGCGGGCTTGGAGACGTCGCATAGCCAGGTCTAGTGCGCGACCCTGCTAAGGTCGTGAAGGGGTAACCCTTCCGTGGGTTCAAATCCCACCGTCTCCGCTCTCTCGGCCCCGGTCCTCGTGTGGATCGGGGCCGACTGCGTTCGTCAGGGCAGAGGTCCCCACCGGCCCCGACCGGCGCGGTCAGCGACGATGCGGGTCCGGGCGGATCGCGCCGCCCGGTGCTGGCGGTGGCGATCGTCCTCGAGGCGGTGGCGCTGGTGCTGTTCCTGACCGCCGGTGACGTGACGGTGCTGCTGCTGGCCCGCGTGGCCCAGGGCGTCGCGACCGGAGCCGTGACGACGTCGCTTCTGTGCGGGTGGCCGACCGAGAGGGTGCGCACCGTGAGCGCCACCCTGCTCGCCGCCCCGGAGCAGCGCGGTGAGCTGTTCGCGGTCGCCTGCACCATCGCCTACCTGGCCTTCAGCCTGCCGGCCACGGGACTCCCGCCGGTGCCGACCGACGGCTAGCATGACGCCGGGGTCCGGGTCGGCGTCGTGCGCGGCCGGGCGCCGTGCCCTCGGGCCGGACATCGGGCGAGGGCTCTCGAGCAGTGTTCTGGTCACGCCGTCTTCTGGTCACGCAGTGTTCTGGTCACCCCGCGGCCGCCCGGTCGCCCGTCCGCACGAGAGCGAGTACGCCGATGGCGCGTCCCGTCCTGCACCGCACCAGCGTCACCGACGGCCAGAGTGCGGGCGTCGGCTACCGGATCGAGGGCGAGCTCGTCCCGATGCTGCACCTGAACCTCAACGGTCAGGTCCCGGTGTACTTCGAGCACCACGTGGTGCTGTGGAAGGACCCGGAGCTGATGATCGGCATGCATCCGCTGCGCGGCGCGGGACGCCGGATGCTCGCCGGGATGCCGGTGTTCATCACCGAGACGAAGACCGCCGGCGAGCTGGCCCTCAGCCGCGACGACGCAGGCCAGATCATCCCGATGCACCTGCCGGCCGGCAGCTCGATGTACGTGCGCGAGCACCAGTTCCTGGCCGCGACCGGGTCCCTCGCCTACACCTATGAGCGGGTCCGGGGCGTCAGCAACCTGCTGTTCGGCGGCAACGGGTTCTTCGTCGACAGGTTCGACGCGCAGGAGGACGGCGTCCTGTGGCTGCACGGGTACGGGAACGTCTTCGACGTGGCGCTGGCTCCGGGCGAGTCGATCGACGTCGAGCCGGGCGGCTGGATCTACCGCGACGGCAGCGTGGCGATGAACCAGCAGGTGTACGGGCTCAAGACCGGGCTGCTCGGGGGGTCCGGGCAGCTCGTGTTCAACCGGTTCACGGGACCGGGCCGGGTCGGCATCCAGACGATGTACGTCCACGCCCCGACGGCGAGCTGAGCGCACGACCCCCGGACCCGCTCGGCCGAGGTCAGCGACGGTGGGGGTCGGGGCGGATGGCGCCGCGGTTCTCGCGGATGACCTTCTTCCAGCGGGCCCGCTCCTCAGCCGCGAGGCGGGCGTCGCCGCGTCGGGCCTGGTAGGCGGCCTCCCGGTCCAGTCGGCGCCAGGAGTCGAGCCGGCGGGCGGCCAGCTCGCCCGAGTCGATCGCCGCGCGCACCGCGCAACCCGGCTCCTCGGTGTGTCGGCAGTCGCGGAACCGGCAGCGGTCGGCGAGCTCCACGATGTCGGCGAACGTCGCCTCGAGGGCGTCCTCGTCGGCCACGAGCCCGACCCCGCGCACGCCCGGGGTGTCGATCAGCCACGCACCACCGGGCAGCCCGACGAGCTCGCGGTGCGTCGTCGTGTGACGGCCACGGCCGTCGGCCCGCCGCTCACCGGTGGCCATGACCTCGGCGCCGGCCAACGCGTTGACGAGGGTCGACTTGCCCGCCCCCGACGGGCCCACCGCGACGAGCGTCACCCCCGGCTCGAGCAGCGCACGCAACGGGGCGAGACCGACGTCCGCCGGGACGCTGACGGTGTGCACGTCCGCGCCGAGCGCGACGGCCGCGACGTCTCGGCTCAGGGCGTCGGCGTCGGGCACGAGGTCGGCCTTCGTGAGGACGACGACGGGCCGCGCCCCGGATCCCCACGCCAGGGTCAGCAGGCGTTCGACCCGCCCCAGGTGCGGCTCCGGATCGAGATGCTCGACGACCAGGACCACGTCGACGTTCGCCGCGAGGGCCTGCGTCCGCGACGTGCGGCCGGCCGAGTCGCGCACGAGAGCAGACCTGCGCGGCAGGACGCGGGTGAGCCGCAGGCCGTCGTCCTCGACGACGAGGACGTCGTCGCCGACGGTCGGGCTGAGGTCGTCGCCGTCGTCGGAGGGGACGAGTCCGCCGCGGGGGAGGACCGCACGGCGCGGCTCCTCACCCGGGGCGCGCCCGGGGACGACGAGCACGGCGCCGACGTCGACCCGGGCCACCCGCATCCGGGTCGACGGCCCGGACGCCAGCGGCGTGTGCGGCTCGGCGGTGCTCGACTCCGGATCGCGCGGCTCCGGGTCGCGCGGCTCCGGGTCGTGCGGCTCCGGGTCGCGCGACGGCGAAGCGCGGAGCTCTCGGGCGGCGGGGTCGGGCACGACATCGATGCTAGGAACTGGCGCCGTCGAGAGCGACCTGATATTCGACGCGCGGTGCAGCTCGACGCGCGGGCCCGTCACCGTGCGCTGCCCGTCGCCGGCTAGATCAGCGGGTGTCGTCGCGCAGCACGCCACGCATCGTCGAGCGGCTCGCCGCGGCGCCTGCGACGACGAGGAGGCTCGCCCCGGCGACCGACCCGACGAACCGGAGCGCGACGTCGACGTGCACGAACGCCGTCATGCCCATCGCGGGGACCAGGAGGAGCCCCACGGCTACGAGGGCGGTGCCGATCGCGGCGTAGAGGGGAAGCAGGGTCTCCTTCATGCGAGCCTTGTCGAGGACGGCGAGGTCGGTGCCCGCGAGGGCCGACGACCGGTACTCGTCACGTTGGTCGATCACCCTGCCCGACTGCAGGACGCCCGTCGAGACCGCGGCGAGGAGCCCGGCGATGGCGAGGGTGAGCATGGCGCCGGTGGACAGGTCGGCGACGTCCTGGTGGTCGGTGGCGGACCTGCTCGACGACGTGTCGAGGACGGCCATGACGCTGGCGAGACCCGCGATGAACGTGGCGAGCGACACCCCGCCGACGGAGCGCCAGGCCGTGCGCGGCTGGTCCATCAGGCGTCGACCGGCGAGCAGCGTCGCGACGTCGCCGGCGCGCGCCGCGACGATCCGGCCCTGCACCGATGCGACGAACGGCCCGACGACGTTGATGGTCGCGGCACCCAGCACCAGCAGCCCGACCAGGACGACGAGGGGGACCTTCACGCCCGAGCGCGTCACGACACCGAAGACCACGGCCACCGGCAGCATCGTCACCAGCCTGACGGCACGGAGGCCGGCCGGCCGCACACGCGCCGCGACGCCCAACGGGGTGATCGCGACGCGACGCAGGCTCGACACCGCGCTGAGAAGCGCGACGACCGTCACGGCGCCGACGGCCGCGAGCAACGTCGGGACGCCGACCCACAGCTCGGAGAGGTGAAACGTGCGCCCCTCGAACCGCAGCTGCGCGACGGCCGGCAGCAGCACCGCGTACCCGAGGATGCCCGTGAACCCGCCGACCACGGCGTGCGCACCGGCGTCGAGCAGGGTGAGGACGGCGACCTGTGCCGTCGTCGCGCCGCACAACCGGAGCGTGGCGAGGCGGGCGTCGCGCCGGGCGACGACGAGCCGTGCGGCCGCGCCACCGAGCGTGACCAGGGGGATCAGCGGGAGGGCCGCGGCGACGCGGGCGAGCACGGGGTACGTGCGCTCGACGTCGCTCGGCGGGAGGCCGACCGCACGTCGGTCGAACGCGTCGATCCCGCCGAGGACGACGAGCAGAACGGCCGTCGTCGCTCCGAAGGCGATCACGGCGAGGACGCTCGTCGACGCCTGCGGGTCGGACCGGCCGGCGCTGCGGCGTCGGACCAGCCACCAGAGCTGGGCCGCCGACCTCATCGCGTCGACGCCACGGTCGTGATGCGCCCGTCCTGCATGAGGATCGTGCGGGAGCCCCACCGCGCGATCTCGGGGTCGTGCGTGACCACCACGAGGGTCGCGCCGGCCGCGCGCGTGCTCTCGGTGAGCACCCGCATCATGTCGTGACCGGTCGCCCGGTCGAGCGCTCCCGTCGGCTCGTCGGCGAACACGACGCCGGGCGCACAGACGAGCGCACGGGCGATCGCGACGCGTTGGGCCTGACCTCCGGACAGCTCGCCGGGGCGACGGTCCTGCAGGCCACCGAGACCGAGGTGGTCGATCCACCGCGACGCCGTGGCGCAGGCGTCACGCCTGGGCGCGCCCGCGAGCATGAGCGGCAACGCGACGTTCTCCACCGCGGGCAGCTCGGGGAGGAGCTGGCCGGACTGGAAGACGAAGCCGAAGTCCGCACGGCGCAGGACGGCGCGCCGTGCGTCGGACAACGTCGTGAGGTCCGCTCCGCGCCACGTGATCGAGCCGGCCGTCGGGCGCAGGATGCCCGCCAGGCAGTGCAGGAGGGTCGTCGTGCCCGAGCCGGACGGCCCCATGACGGCGACGGACTCGCCGGCCGGGATCGTCACATCGACGTCGGCGAGGGCGTGGGTGGCGCTCAGACCCGCGTCGTAGGTCTGGGTCAGCCGGAGCGCGACGAGGTCGGAGGAGACCGTGGTCATGCGTCCACGGTGGTCGCGGGGTCGTCGACGCGGCGTCGGACGACGGAGGGACCGGCGCGCGAGCCCGTCGTCCCTGGGTGGGGCGTCGGGTCCTCCCACGGACGGGTGCGGGGTCGCTCCGGCATTCGGTTTGGGGACCGGGCGCCGGGACGGTATCGTCATCCCCGGCCCTCGGGCCATGCGCCCGTAGCTCAACGGATAGAGCATCTGACTACGGATCAGAAGGTTGGGGGTTCGAATCCCTTCGGGCGCACAGTACGACGAGGCCCTGACCTGCGATGGCGCAGATCAGGGCCTTCGTCGTCGTGCCGCGACGGGTCTGGATCGGTGGGGGGCCACCGCCTCCGTCACGTTCGGGTGCGCGCCTGTCGACACGCTCGGGCTCAGTCGGCGGGGAGCCGTCGCGCGCGCACCGCGCTGTAGGTCTGCTGCAGCGCCGTCACCGACTGGTCGTAGGAGGCCTGCGCGACCCCGATGAAGAGGCAGTCGACGACGGTCAGCTGGGCGATCCTGCTGCCGAGGGCACCGGACCGGAAGAGGGTCTCGCGGGCGGCGGTGAGGAGCACGAGGTCCGCGACCGCGGTCAGGGGTGACCGGCTGAAGTTCGTCAGCGCGATCGTCGTCGCCCCGCGCGCCCGCGCGTGCGTGAGGTAGTCGACCGTGTCGGTCGTCGTGCCGGAGTGGGAGACCGCGAAGGCGACGCATCTCTCGTCGAGGACGGCGGCCGTCGTGAGCGCCGCGTGCGGGTCGTGCCACATCAGCGCCGTCAGGCCGATCCGGGAGAGCTTCTGCTGGAGGTCGAGCCCGACGATCGACCCGGCACCGACGCCGAAGATGTCGACGCGACGCGCGCCCAGGATCGCGTGGATCGCGGCGTTCAGGGCCGCGGTGTCGAGGACGGCTGCGGTGTCGGAGATCGACAGCGTCTCGCTCAGGGCGATCTTGGAGATGATGTCCGCGAGCGTGTCGTCCTGGTCGATGTCACCGGACACCGGGGGCAGGTCGGAGGTCTGCAGGCGCTCGCGGGCGGCCTCCTGCGCGAGGTCGAGGCGAAGGTCCTGGTACCGGGTGTAACCGACGCTCCGGTAGAAGCGGACGACGGAGGTGGTGGAGGTGTGGCTGCGCTCCGCGAGCTCGGTGATCGAGAGGTTGGCCGCGGCGACGGGGTCGCTGAGCAGCACCTCGGCGACCTGGAGCTCGGATCGGCGGAGGGTCGGCCGGGCCTCGCGGATGCGGACCAGGACGGTGCGGGACTCGTGCTCGCGCGCGGCCGTC
>DATKTF010000049.1:0-9808 GCA_035531255.1 Cellulomonadaceae bacterium | reverse complement strand
GCTGACGACGACAGTGAAGGATTCCTAGTGGTGGACGACGGACCCCGCGTTCTCGCCAACCGGTACGAGGTCGGCGACCTCATCGGTCGTGGCGGCATGGCCGAGGTGCACATCGGGCACGACACCCGGCTCGGGCGCACCGTGGCGATCAAGATCCTGCGCTCGGACCTCGCTCGCGACCCGTCGTTCCAGGCTCGGTTCCGTCGCGAGGCGCAGGCGGCCGCCTCCCTCAACCACCCCTCGATCGTCGCGGTGTACGACACCGGCGAGGACCTCACGACCGACCAGAACGGCACGGTCTCGCACGTGCCCTTCATCGTCATGGAGTACGTCGAGGGCCACACGGTGCGCGACATCCTGCGCGACGGCCATGCGGTGCCGATCGAGGAGGCCGTCGAGATCTCGGCCGGGGTCCTCTCCGCTCTCGAGTACTCGCACCACGCGGGGATCGTGCACCGGGACATCAAGCCCGCGAACGTCATGCTCACCCCCACGGGCGCGGTCAAGGTGATGGACTTCGGCATCGCGCGCGCCCTCGCCGACTCGGCCGCGACGATGACCCAGACCCAGTCCGTGATCGGCACCGCCCAGTACCTGTCTCCGGAGCAGGCACGCGGCGAGACGGTCGACGCACGCAGCGACCTCTACTCGACGGGCTGCCTCCTGTTCGAGCTCCTGACCGGCCGACCGCCGTTCACCGGCGACTCCCCGGTCGCCGTCGCGTACCAGCACGTCCGGGAGCCCGCGCCGACGCCGAGCAGCTTCGCGTCGGACGTCCCCGATGCGCTGGACCGGATCACGCTCAAGGCCCTGGCCAAGGATCGCGACTCCCGGTACAGCACGGCGGCCGAGTTCCGCTCCGACCTCGAGGCGTCGGTCCGCGGCGGTCACGTCGCCGCGCCCGCCGTCGGCGTGCTCGCCGCCGCGGTCCCGATGGCGGTCGAGTCCCCCACCCAGATCCTCACCCAGCCGCCCACCATGGCGACCCAGGTCATGCCCGGTGGCGCGCCCATGTGGGCTCCCACGGGTCCGGGGACCGGGGCGATGCCGACCCTCGCCCCGGAGGAGCCGCGGCGCAAGCAGTGGCTCCTGTGGACGCTGATCGCGGTCGCCGTCCTGGCTGTCGGCGGGATCGTCCTCCTGGCGATGATGAACAGCAACAACGCACCGACGACCGTGGCCGTGCCGTCCTTGGTCAACAAGACCAAGGCGGAGGCGCAGACGGCGCTGACCACGGCCGGACTCACGATGAAGCCGGTGCTCGCGGCGAGCACCGACATTCCCAAGGACACCGTCATCTCGACCGACCCCGCCGCCGGCACGCAGGTCGCGCTCAAGTCCGAGGTCACGGTCACGATCTCGACGGGCCCCGGCACCGCGACGGTCCCGGACGTCTCCGGCCTCACGCAGGACCAGGCCCGTAGCCAGCTCACCACCGCAGGTCTGACGGTCGCGACCGTCGAGAGCGACGACAGTCCGCTCCAGCCGAAGGACCGGGTCACCAAGACGGACCCGGCCGCCAACGCCTCGGTCGCCGCCGGGTCGGCGGTCACGCTGTTCGTCTCCTCCGGTCAGGTCAATCTGCCCGACCTCAAGGGCATGGCCGAGACGGACGCCAAGAACGCGCTCACCGCCCTCAAGCTCATCCCGTCGATCAGCACGGTCGAGAGCACCACCGTCCCGGCCGGGTCGGTGGTGAGCCAGGACCGCACACCGGGCCTCGTTCCGCAGGGCACGACGATCTCGATCCAGATCGCCACGGCACCCACCACGGCGGTCGTGCCGGACGTCGTCGGAAAGACTCAGGCGGACGCGACGAATGCGATCACGGCACTCGGGCTCAAGGTGACGATCGTCCAGGCGCCGTCGGCGAAGGTCCCGCTTGGCGACGTCATCTCGACCAACCCGGTCGCCCAGACGACGGTTCCCCTCGGTTCGACTGTCACGGTGACGGTCTCGAATCCAAATCCGAGCAGCAATCCGACGCCCTGACATAGGTCCTCCGCTCGTGCGGACCTGACGCAGGCGGCAATGCTCGCGCGTGCGGGACGAGCTCCCGCCGCGACGTCAGACCCGCACGAGCGGCGCGAGCCCCACCGAAGCCGCGACCGCGCCCTCGGCGCCGCACATCGCGAGCCAGTTGGCGAGCAGCCGGTGCCCGCCCTCGGTCAGCACCGACTCGGGGTGGAACTGCACGCCGTGCAGCGGCAGCGTCCGGTGCTGCAGGCCCATGATGATGCCGTTCGCGGTCCGGGCGGTCACCTCGAGCTCCTCGGAGAACGTCCCGTCCACCACGGCGAGCGAGTGGTAGCGGGTCGCGGAGAACGGCCGGGGGAGACCGGCGAGGACGCCCGAACCCTCGTGCTCGATGAGGCTCGTCTTCCCGTGCATCAGCTCGGGCGCGTGGGTCACGACGCCCCCGAACACCTCGCCGAGGGCCTGGTGACCCAGGCACACGCCGAGCATCGGGGTGCCGGAGTCGGCGCAGTCCCGGATCACCTGGACGCTGGACCCCGCCTCTGCGGGTGTACCGGGTCCGGGAGAGATCAGGACGCCGTCGTACCCGGTGCGCTCGGCACGCGGCGGAACCGCGTCGTTGCGCACCACGACGGTCTCGGCCCCGAGCTGCGCCAGGTAGCCGACGATCGTGTAGACGAACGAGTCGTAGTTGTCCACCACGAGGATCCTGGTCATGTCTCTCCCACCACGTTCTGGTCGCCTGACTGCCGCCGCGCGTCCATCATGCGGCACCGCTGCGCGCGACGGGCGCCCGCGTCCAGGATTCCGCCGTTGCGGTGCGATCCCGGGGCGGACCGTCACCTCGTCGAGGACACCGCCCTGCCGACCAGACCGCCTAGCCCGTTGCGGGACCGAGCGCCGGGGTCGACGTCGGGCTGCTCGACGCGCGTGACGAGGGCGACGGGGACGTGCCCGACGTCGCCGAGTCGGCGGTGGTCGTCAGGACGTCGATCCCGGCCGGGACCGACGCGTACTGAAGCTCGGTCGTGCCCTCGTACGCCGGGAGGGTGAGCGACGCCGACGTGTTCACCGACCATCCGAGTCCGACGGCGTCCACGTACTGGAGGTACACCTGGATCTGAGGAGACGCGTACAGAGCTGCCCGGAGCTCCTTCGGGTCACCGATCGCCCGGATCACGTACGGCGGGGAGTACAGCCGTCCGTGCAGCGAGAGGACGTTGCCGACGCACCGGAACGCGGTCGTCGAGATGACGCGCTGTCCCTGCAAGGACATGGCCTCGGCGCCGCCCGCCCACAGGGCGTTGATGACGACCTGGAGGTCCTGCTGGTGCACGAGGAGGTCGTCCGGCCGGACACCGGCCTGCCGGAGCGAGTCTGCGGGCGCGTCGGTGAGCTGCACGGTCAGGCCGGGTCCCGCGACCGCCACGCGACCGGACGCGATCTCGACGAGTGAGGTCTGTGCGCCGTTCGCCGCGGTGCCGGCCGGGGCCTGCTCGGTCGTGAGCTGCTCGACGTCGGCGCGCAGGGAGTCGACCTGGGTCGTGAGCTTCGCGAGCCGGTCGGACGCCGCCACCGCGAGGTCGCGCAGGCTCTGCGGCGCACGGCTCTCCTGCCCCTGGGCGAGCCGCGCGTTCGCCGCGAACAGCACGCCGGCGAGGGCGAGGACGATCCCGACCGCGACTGTTCCGGTCGTCAGCCGGCGTCGACGAGGGTGTCTGGTCACTCGTCCTCCTTCTCCGGGCTGCGCTCGCACTACGCTAGACGACGAATCGGTGTGGACAGAGGTCCCACCAGGATCACGCCCCCCGGATCGCCGCAGGACAGGAGCCCCACGAGATGCCAGAGTCTCGGTCACGCAAGAAGCCCGCCTACATCGCACCTCCCGGCAAGGCGACCCCGAAGGTCAACCCGCCGTGGTTCGTGCCGGTGATGCTCGGCCTGATGATCGTGGGTCTCGTGTGGATCGTGACGACGTACCTCACGTCCACGAGCTACCCGATCCCCGGCATCCACAACTGGAATCTCGCGATCGGCTTCGTCCTGCTCCTGGGTGGCTTCAGCCTGACCACGCGCTGGCAGTAGACCCCGAGCCCCCTGATCAACCTCACCTTGTCCCCAGGAAGTGGACAACCCTGTGGATAACTACAGCCGTGTAATTCGCTCGGGGTGACCTCGTCCGGGACGAGCGTCGCCGTGGACGACGGCACGGGCGTCGCGCGGCCGCGGTCCGACCGTCAGGACCCGACACGTGTGTGCCGGCGTCAGGCCCCGACGCTCGCGTACCGCAGGACGGTGATCAGGACGAGCACCAGTCCCAGACCCACAGTCGCCACGAGTGCAGCGTGTCGCTGGCGGGGCCTGGGGGCGTAGGCGAACACCGCCCCCAGGATCAGCCCCGTGACGAGCCCCCCGATGTGCCCCTGCCACGAGATGCCCGCCAGGGTGAAGCTCATCACGAGGTTCAGCGCGATCACGACGAACATCGAGCGGACGGACTGGCCGAGGCGGCGCGCGACGAGCACCACGGCCCCGAACAGGCCGAAGATCGCGCCGGACGCGCCGAGCACGCCCGTTCGCCACGACGGCCCGGTCGGATCGGCAAGCAGCAGCACCATGACGTCACCGCCGAGGGCCGCGAGCAGGTAGAGCGCCACGTAGCGCCATCGACCCAGCACGATCTCGAGGTACGGCCCGATGAACCACAGCGCGATCATGTTGAACGCGATGTGCGGGATCGACGCGTGCAGGAACGCCGCGGTGAGGAACCGGTACGGCTCGACGTCGCCCACCGATGGCGCGAAGATCAGCGCGTACTGGTACCCGGGCACGACCAGCTGGAGAAGGTACGACAGGACGTTCAGACCGATGATCGTGATCGTCACGACCGGGCGTCCCCCGCGCACCCGTCCCCCGAGCACCGTGCGTGTGCCCGGCGCCCGGCGTGCCGCCTCCCGCACGCAGTCGACGCAGTGGATGCCGACGGCGGCCGGACGTTGGCACTCCGGGCACGCCGGTCGCCCGCACCGCTGGCACGTCACGTACGAGACGCGGTCAGGATGGCGCGGACACACCGGTGGTGTCGAGGAAGGGACGGCTGACGCCCCCGGGTCCATCGGCGTCGTCACGTGGCGCTCTCGTTCTCTGTGGCGCTGCGGCGGTGCGCGCGTGTCGACGCACACCACCGCGCGTGTCGGCTGGTGGGACCCGGGGACGGCACCGAGGGGTCAGTCCTCGACGGTGATGGACGTGATCGTGACGTCCTCGACCGGCCGGTCACCGGAACGGGTCGGGACGGCGATGATCGCGTCGACGACGGCTCGGCTCGCGTCGTCGACGACCTTGCCGAAGATCGTGTGCTTGCCCGTCAGCCATGCGGTGGCGACCGTCGTGATGAAGAACTGCGAGCCGTTGGTCCCGGCGGCCTTGCCCGTGATCGGGTCACGACGCAGGCCGGCGTTGGCCATCGCCAGGAGGTACGGCTCGGTGAACGCCAGCTCCGGGTGGATCTCGTCGTCGAACGTGTAGCCCGGGCCACCGGTGCCCTGACCGAGCGGATCGCCGCCCTGGATCATGAAGTCCTTGATGACCCGGTGGAAGATCACGCCGTTGTACAGCGGATCGGTGCGCTCGGCCCCGGTCGCGGGGTCCTTCCATGTCGTGGTGCCCGTGGCGAGACCGACGAAGTTCTCGACGGTCTTGGGCGCGTGGTTCGGGTAGAGCTCGATGCGGATGTCACCGGATGTGGTGTGCAGAGTCGCGAACATGCGCACATTCTTCCATGGGCCGCTGACGGCGACCTGTGCCGGGGCCGCGGGTCGCGCGGCGGACGAACATCGGCGCTGCTCCGCGTTCAGTGGCAGAGTGTGAAGTCAGCACAGCCACCGACCTAGGGGAGTGGACATGTACGACCGTCTCCGCCGTTCAGCCCGCATCGACCAGATCGACGCCGATGCCCTCAAGGGGCGCGCGAGCGAGGTTGCTGCGACCCTCGTCGAGGCGGGGGGTCACGCCGTCGAGGTCGCTCATGAGGCCGCCTCGCAGGCACGCGACGCGGCCGAGCAGGCGAAGGAGTGGTCCGCGCCGCGCGTCGAGGCCGCGGTCGAGTGGCTGGCGCCGCGCCTCGAGCACGCGTGGCAGGAGGGCGTGAAGTCCGCCGCGCCGCGTGTCGAGAAGGCCGCCCAGGTGGCGACACCGGCCCTGGATCTCGCGCACGAGAAGCTCGTCGACGAGATCCTTCCGCAGGTGGTCGCCGCGGTGAACGCGGCGGCCGAACGCGCCGGCGCGGCCGTTGCTGCGGCGGCCGAGGCGGCGGCGGAGAGCTCGGCGGCGGTCCCGGCGTCCGCGCGCAAGAAGAGGGGTGGCGGCCTGTTCTGGCTGGTGGCCCTGATCTTCGGCGTCGGGGCGGCAGCGGCCGCATGGACCCGTTCCAAGTCGACCGTCGACCCGTGGGCCGAGCCGTGGGAGCCGCGCGACGAGCACGAGGAGACGCTCCGCGCCCGAGCGGCGGAGGCCCGCGAGGAGCTCTCCGAGGTCGTCGACGACGTCCGGCACACGGTCGGGGACGCGGCGGAGACCGTCGGGGAGGTCGCCGGCGTGACCGTTGCCCGCAGCCGCAAGGCCGCCGAGAAGGCCGCCGAGAAGGTGGCCGAGGCCCGCGAGGACCTCACCGACAAGGTGACCGAGGCCCGCGAGGCAGCCAAGAAGGTCACCACCCGGCGCCCCACCGCGAAGAAGGCCGCCGAGACCGCGACCGACGAGGCCCCGGAGGCCCCGTCCGCCTGACCGGACACGAGCCCGGCGCAGTCACGACCGCGCAGTCACGACGGCCCGGTGCGCAGCCCGACGAGTGCCGACGTCGGGCGCGGAGCGATGCCCACCGAGGATGATGCCCCCGAGGACGCCCCCTACTGAGGACGCAGCGCGGCGACGTCGGCCGCGCGGTGCTCGATGCCGTCCTCGAGCGGGGCGAGCTCCGTCACGCCGAACCGCCTGGTCACGGCGGTGAGGATGAGGTGGTCGGTCAGGTGCGGGTTCTTCGGCAGGATCGGTCCGTGCAGGTACGTCCCGATCACGTTCCCGCTCCTCGCACCCTCGACGTGACCGGTGCTGGTGTTGCCGTACCCCTTGGTCACCGTGCCGAGCGGTTCCTGCCCGGGGTCGAGCGTCGTCTGACCTGAGTGGTTCTCGAAGCCGACGAGCCGTCCGAACGGGCTCTCGACGACGACGTTCCCGATCATGCGGACCGTGCTGCCGACGGTCCGTGCGCCGATGACGGAGATTCCCGGGATCTCGCTGCCGCCGATCGTCGTGAACCCGTGGCCGAACAGCTGATAGGTGCCGCAGATGACCAGCATCGGCGTGCCCGACGCGGCGAGCGCGCGGAGGCTCTCTCCGCGCGCGAGCAGGTCGGCACCGATCACCAGCTGCCCCGAGTCCTGCCCACCACCCCCGAACACGATGTCCGCCTCCGCCAGGTCGAAGGGCTCTCCGACCTCGACCGGACGCACCACGACGTCGTAGCCTCGCCACTCGAGCCGCTTGCGCAGCGCGATGACGTTGCCGAGGTCGCCGTAGATGCTCATCTCGCGCGGGTACAGGTGCGCGATGACGATCTGCTCGCTCACCTCCACACCTCCTGCATGGAGGTCCGTCGAGAGAGCATCTTGCGGATCGCAAGCATGGCCGTGTACGTCGGCAGGATGTAGCCGGTGTCGCCGACCGGGATCTCGCGCACGAGCCTCTCCACCGCGGCGGTGGGGTCCTCCACCTCGTCGGCGGCGACTCCGGCGTAGTGCAGCCGCAAGGTCATGTCGGCACCGCGGATCCCGGTGGTGAGGACGACCGCCTCCGAGGGGATCAACGCCTCCATCGGGACGTCCCACAACCACGACACGTCACGTCCGTCCGCGTCGAGGTCGCTGACGGCGAACAGCACGTGCGGTGCGACCTCGCGGCTGACGAAGGTCTCGAGCACCTGCGTGAGCCCGACGGGGTTCTTCACGAGCAGCAGGAACAGCGTCCGCCCGTCGAGCGTGAGCTTCTCGACCCGGCCGAACGCCGCCACCGTGGTGGTCAGTGTCTCGGCGACCACCGCGGGAGCGATCCCGCACCCGTGCGCAAGGCTCATCGCCGCGAGGGCGTTGTACATGTTGTACGTGCCGGCGAGAGGGAACACGACCTCGGTCCGCTGCCCGTCCACCGCGACCGTGAACCGCGACCCGGTCGCGTCCGCCGACGCGACCTCCGACACCTCGACGTCGGGCGTCGGTCGGGCGAAGTCGCACGTCGGACAGCTGTAGTGGCCGATGTGCCCGTAGAACGTACGGCTGAACACGAGTCGACTCCGGCACACCGGGCATCGATCGGAGTCGGAAGCCGTCTGTGGCACGTCCGGGGCGTCCGGGGGAAGCTCGTCGACGCCGAAGTAGTGCACCAGGTCGGCGGTCGGCGCGTACCGGCTCAGGCTCGCCACCAGGGGGTCGTCCGCGTTGAGGTACAGCTGCGCGGTGGTCGCCGCGATGCCCTCACCGATCAGCGCCGCGGTCGTGTCCAGCTCGCCGTACCGGTCGAGCTGGTCGCGGAAGAGGTTGAGCACGACGATGTGGTCGGGCTTCAGCTCGCCGGTGACCCGGCGGAGGCTGGCCTCGTCGACCTCGAACAGGCCGATCGTCGCGTCGAGCCGACCGCGAAGGTTGGCCGCGGAGATCAGCGCGGACGTGATGCCGCGCCTGAGGTTCGATCCGGTGCTGTTGGTGAGCACCCGCTCGCCGTTCGCCTCCAGGATCGACGCGATCAGCTTGGTCGTGGTGGTCTTCCCGTTGGTTCCGGTCACCATGATCACGCCGTGCGGCAGTCGGGCTGCCAGTCGACCGGCGAGCTCCGGGTCGAGGCGTTCGGCGATGAGTCCGGGTAGGGCGTGCCCGCCACCCTTGCCGAGGAGTCGGCTGAGCTTGGCTGCGGCCTTCGTCACGGCGAGCGTTAGCCATACCGACATGGGTGCGACTGTACCTCAGGGATCCGTGCGCCCCGTGCCGCACCCAGGGTCGCGAAATGGGCGCGCGTCCTTGGGCACGTGGTGCCAGGATGACCGCGTGGAAGCCCCAGGTGACCCGTCCGCGGCACCCCACGTCCGCCTCGTCCGGCTGTCGCCCGAGGCGCTGTCCGCGCTGCTCGAGAGCGACCTCGCCATCGCACGCGCCGCCGTCGGCGTCGCGCTGACCGACTACTTCGTGACACCGTCGATGCACTGGCTCTGGCGGCTCCGGCTCGAGCAGATGGCCACCGATCCCTCGAGCCTGCCGTGGCTCGTGCGCGCAGGCGTGGACGACGCCACCGGCGCGGTGGTCGGCCACGCCGGGTTCCACGGGCCTCCGGACACTCGAGGGATGGTCGAGGTCGGATACTCGGTCGACCCGCTACTGCGCCGACGCGGCTACGCCCGCGCGATGCTCCGGGCCCTGATCGACGAGGCCGGATCCGCGCCGGAGGTGACGACGGTGCGTGCGTCGATCGGTCCGACGAACGTGGCATCCCTCGCGACGATCGCGGGATTCGGGTTCGTGCAGGTGGGGGAGCAGTGGGACGAGGAGGACGGCCTCGAGCTCGTCTTCGAGCTGCGTCTGGGGTCCGTCTGAGTGGAGCCAAGGGGACTCGAACCCCTAACCCCCTGCTTGCAAAGCAGGTGCGCTACCAATTGCGCCATGGCCCCCCGAGCGGCCTCGCGCCGCCGTCGCCCCCACCGGGGTGGGGGCGCCTACTCGAAGGTGTCGGTGACCTCGGCCCACAGGTCGCGGCTGTCGGACTCGTCCGCGTACCGCTTCCACACGAG
>DATKTF010000048.1:0-3966 GCA_035531255.1 Cellulomonadaceae bacterium | reverse complement strand
GCCGGGAACGCGACCGTCCCCGCGCCGGATGCCTCTGCCGCACCGCAGGCCGGTGCGCCGGGGACCGGACAGGGTGCGACACCCGCCGCGGTCGACCTCGGCCACGGCCCGACCCGGGTCGATCCTGCAGCGTCGACCATGACCGCGGCGATCGGCGGCCCCGGCCCGCTCGGAGCTGCGGCGGCACCGGCTCCGGCGAGCAGCACGGCACCGGCACCCCAAGCCGCAGCTCCCTCGCTCGCCCAACAGCTCGCCCCCGCGCTGCAGTCGCTGCGATCCCTCGGCAACGGTCAGCACGTGATGACGATCGACGTCACGCCCGAGCACCTCGGCCCGGTGCGCGTGACGGCGCACATCTCGGCGGACGGGGTGCGGATCGACCTGGTCGGCGCGACGGCGGAGTCCCGCGACGCGCTGCGCCAGTCGATGACGGATCTCAAGCGCGACCTCGCCGGCGCCGGCCTGCCGGCGGACCTGTCCCTCGGCTCCGGATCGGCCGGGTCGGACGGGTGGGCCGGATCGGCCGGTCAGTCGCGCGACCAGACCGGCGCGACGTCCGCTCGACCGGCTTCCGAACCGAGCACGTCGGCCGCAGCCGACGCCGCACCCACCCGTTCCCCGATCGCCCACGCGGGCGCTCTCGACCTGTCCCTGTGACGAAGGAGATCACCATGAGCATCGACGCGAGCGCCGCGGCCACAGCCTCGACCGGCATCTACACGACCCCGGCGACCACCACGGCCGCCCCCAAGCAGACCCTCGACAGCCAGGCGTTCCTGCAGCTCCTGGTCACGCAGCTGACCAACCAGGACCCGAGCTCGCCGATGGACACCAACCAGATGATGACCCAGACCACGCAGCTCTCCAGCATGGAGCAGCTGACCGCCCTCTCGGCAACCTCACAGCAGAGCTTCGCGCTCCAGATGCGCAGCTCGGCGGCCGCGCTCATCGGCCAGAAGGTCAGCTACACGAACGCCAAGGGAGTCGCCGTCACCGGGATCGCGACGTCGGTCTCGTTCGCCGCCGCCACCCCCACGGTGACGGTCGGCTCGGACGTCGTCCCGCTCGACTCCGTCTCCGCGATCACCTCCAGCACCGCGCCCGCCTCCAGCACTACGCCCGCCTCCAGCTCCGCGTCGACATCCGCCTGACGCTCACGACCTGCTCGACGAACCGAAGGGATCACCCTCATGCTCCGCTCGCTCTTCTCCGGCATCAGCGGTCTGCGCGCCCACCAGGCCATGCTCGACGTCACCGGCAACAACATCGCCAACGTCAACACCGTCGGGTTCAAGTCCTCGTCCACGCAGTTCCAGGACACCCTCAGCCAGGTGCTCTCCAACGCCGGGGCGCCGCAGGCGGGCGTCGGCGGCACCAACCCCGCGCAGGTCGGCCTCGGCGTCCGGGTGGCGGGCGTCACGACGAACTTCGCGCAGGGTGCCGCCCAGCTCACGAACAACAGCACCGACATGATGATCTCCGGCGACGGGTTCTTCACCGTCAGCAAGGGCGGCCAGGCGTACTACACGCGGGCCGGTGCGTTCTCGCGCGATGCCACCGGGCAGCTCGTGACCGCCGACGGCGCACTCGTGCAGGGCTGGTCGGCGGTGAACGGCGTGATCGACACGAACGCGCCGCTGACGGACCTGCGCGTGACGAATGCCGCGACCATGGCCGCGAAGGCGACCACGACGGCGAGCTTCGAGGGGAACCTGCCGTCCGACGCCACGGCGGGCACGGCGCTCGACAAGCAGATCACGGTGTACGACTCCCTCGGCAACGCGCGGCAGCTCGACCTGACGTTCACCAAGGGCGCCGCGGGCTGGTCCGTCGCCGGGAGCGACGGCACGAACACCCTCGCCTCCACACCGCTGACGTTCGACGCGAGCGGCGCCCTGACATCCCCGGCCGCCCCGGTCGCCGTCGGGCCCGTGAGCGTCGACCTCTCCACGATCACGGGGATGGCCGGTCTCGACACGGTCCAGTCCAAGACGCAGGACGGTCAGCAGGCCGGCACGCTGCAGTCCTTCACGCTCAACGCCGACGGCACCCTGCAGGGAGCCTTCAGCAACGGCATGAAGCAGGTCGTCGGCCAGATCGCGCTCGCGACGTTCAACAACCCGGTCGGGCTCGAGAAGGCCGGCGGCTCCCTGTACCGCACGACGGTGAACTCCGGCGCCGCCCAGATCGGCACGGCGGGATCGGGCGGTCGCGGCACGCTCGTCGGCGGGTCCCTCGAGATGTCGAACGTGGACCTCTCCGCCGAGTTCACGAACCTGATCGTCGCCCAGCGCGGCTTCCAGGCGAACGCGCGCGTCATCACGACGTCGGACCAGGTGCTGCAGGAGCTCGTCGACCTCAAGCGCTGACCTCGCAGCACGTCTCGGGCCCGGCTCGGTGTGAACTCCTCACACCGGGACCGGGCCCGCCGATCTAGGACATGCAGGGCCCACGGACGGGCCCGAGTGACAGCCCAGGGATGGACGCGCCGTGATCGTGGTGACCCGACTGAACGGACCGCAGTTCGCGGTCAACCCCGACCTGCTCCAACGCATCGAGAGCGCGCCGGACACGATCCTCACCCTCATCGACGGCACCAAGTACATCGTCGAGGAGTCGGTCGACGAGGTCATCGTCCTCATCCAGGCCTACCGGGCCCAGGTCATCGCGCAGGCGCAGCAGCTCCAGGCGCAGGACGCCGTCCGTCGGCTCGAGCGCGTGCACGATGCCGACGAGGACACCGGCGCCGACGAGCGCGCCACGCCCCTGGCGCCGCCGGTCCAGCTCCACCCCAGGAGAGTGTGATGGACCCGGCCACCCTGATCGGCCTCGGTCTCGCCTTCGGCGGCGTCTTCTCGATGATGGTGATCGAGGGCGCCAGCCCGATGTCGGTCGTGCTTCCCGGTCCGCTCGTCCTGGTGATCTTCGGCACGCTCGGGGCGGGCCTGGCGGGCAGCACGCTCAAGGACGCGACACGGGCGTTCTCCGCGATCCCCAAGGCCATGCTCGCGAAGCTGCCCGATCCCGGGCCCACGATCGAGACCGTCGTCGGGCTCGCCGACCGCGCCCGTCGTGAGGGGCTGCTCGCCCTCGAGGATGCGGCGCGCGACATCGACGACCCGTTCCTGCGGTCCGGCCTGCAGGCGGCGATCGACGGGACGGACCCGGACGACCTCCGCACGATCCTCGAGGATCGCGTCGCGACCAAGCGTGCCGCCGATCGGGTCAACGCGAAGTACTTCACGGACATGGGCGGGTACGCGCCGACCGTCGGGATCATCGGCACGGTCGTCTCGCTCGTGCACGTGCTGGAGAACCTGGCCGACCCGTCGTCCCTCGGCCAGTCGATCGCGGCCGCATTCGTGGCCACCCTCTGGGGGATCCTCTCCGCGAACCTCATCTGGCTGCCGTTCGGCAGCCGCATCAAGCGGGTGTCCGACCTCGAGTGCGCGCGCATGGAGCTGACCGTCGAGGGTCTGCTCGCGGTCCAGGCAGGTGCGAACCCGCGCCTCGTCGGTGAGCGCCTGCGCAGCCTCGTCCCGGCGGAGGAGCCCAAGGCCGAGAAGAAGGTCGCATGAGCAGCGGTGGCCACGGCCAGGGCCGGCGTCGGTCCCGCGGCGCCGGGCACGAGGAGGAGCACGAGAACACCGAACGGTGGCTCGTGAGCTACTCCGACATGATCACGGTCCTCATGGCGCTGTTCATCGTGCTTTTCGCGATCAGCCAGGTCGACCAGTCGAAGTACATCTCGCTGCGGGACTCGCTCGCCGCCGGGTTCGGCGCTCCGATCACGACGGTCGTCTCGGGCGGGCAGGGCGCGCTGACCGGCGGCACGAGCCCCAAGCCGGATGCGGTGAACCTGGCCGCCGACGCCGGGATCACCGCCACCGCCGGTCCGTCCACGACCGACACGTCCGTCGGAGCCTCGTCCGCCGGCGCCTCGTCCTCGAGCGCCTCGTCGGCCGG
>DATKTF010000047.1:0-2794 GCA_035531255.1 Cellulomonadaceae bacterium | reverse complement strand
GTCGCGCGGACCAACACGGCCGTCTCACGCGCGGAGTCGATCCGGAAGTACGCGATCCTCACCTCGGACTTCACCGTGGAGAACGGGTACCTCACACCGTCGCTCAAGGTGAAGCGTGCGGAGGTCCTCAAGGACTTCGCCAACGAGGTCGAGGCGCTCTACGACGGTGTGCGCACGGGCGGACCGCAGGAGTGAGCTCTCCCGGGCCGGCCGCCGCAGCGGGTCGACAGGTCTGAGACGACTCGTCGCGTCGGGACGATCGAACGAGACGCTCGCGCGGTCCGTCGCCCCGAGGGCACGCGCGGTCACACGGCCCTGACCATGCGCAACGGCGGCACCATCCCTGACGACGCGAGGACCTCGAGGGCGTCGCGCTCGGCGTCGTCCAGATCGGGCGCGCCGACGGGGATGGTCAAGAAGGTCACGACGCAGTCGGCACACGCATCCCCGCGCACCGTGCAGCGTCCGCAGTCGATCATCATGTGCGCGACGCTAGCGACGCCCTCCGACACCGCGCCCGGGGCGTGTCCCCCGCGGCCCGGTGCGTGCGTGTCGGCGCAGCGGTCTACGGTCGCCGCATGCTCCCGATCGATGCCGAGACCACGCGCCGGTTCTCGGCCACCGGGACCCCGGTGCAGCCGTCGCTCGACGACCTGGGGACACCGCTGCACGAGGTCACGTTCGTCGTCGTCGACCTCGAGACCACGGGGGGAACGCCGGCATCGTCAGCCATCACCGAGATAGGCGCGGTCAAGGTCCGCGGAGGTGAGGTCGTCGGCGAGCTCCAGACACTGGTCGACCCCGGCACGCCCGTGCCCGCGTTCATCTCGACGCTCACCGGTATCACGACGGCGATGGTCCACGGCGCGCCTCGGATCGACGCGGTGGTGCCGACCTTCGCGGAGTTCATCCGTGGCAGCGTCCTCGTCGCCCACAACGCGCCGTTCGACATCGGGTTCCTCAAGGCCGCGTTCGCGCAATCGGGACATCCGTGGCCCGGGAACCAGGTTCTGGACACCGTCCGGCTCGCCAGGCGCGTCGTGCTGCGCGACGAGGCTCCGAACCACAAGCTCGGCACGCTCGCAGCCCTGTTCGGCGCCACAGTCACCCCCGACCACCGCGCGCTGTCGGACGCGCGGGCCACGGTCGACGTCCTGCACGCCCTGCTCGCGCGCCTTGCGCCGCTCGGTGTCACGCATCTCGAGGACCTCGCGACCGCGACCGACCCCGTGCCCGAGGACGTCAGACGCAAGCGCACCCTGGCGGACGGGCTTCCCGACGCGCCGGGCGTGTACATGTTCCTCGGCCCTCGACGCGAGGTGCTCTACGTCGGGACCTCGACGTCGATCCGCACCCGCGTCCGGAGCTACTTCACAGCCGCCGAGAAGCGGCGACGGATGACCGAGATGATCCGGGTCGCCGAGTCGGTCGTCCCCGTCGTCTGCGCGACCACTCTGGAGGCACAGGTCCGCGAGCTCCGACTCATCGCCGAGCACGTGCCGAGGTACAACCGCAGATCGCGCTTCCCGCAGCGGATGCCGTGGGTCCGCCTGACCTCGGAGCCGTTCCCCCGACTCGCCGTCGTCCGGGACGTCACGGACGACACCGACGACGGCGCCGCCTACATCGGACCATTCCCCTCACGACTCGCGGCGCAGTCCGCGGTCGACGCCCTTCACGAGACGTTCGCGATCCGACGGTGCAGCCCGCGACTTCCGACCGTCGCGGCGTCGGGTGCGAGCCCGTGCGCGCTGGCGGGGATGGGTCGGTGCGGTGCACCGTGCACCGGTGCGCAGTCGGCCGACGACTACGCCGGAGTCGTCGGCGCCGTACGCGCCGCGATGACGGTGGACACGCGACCGGTGGTTCGTGCGCACGCCCGACGGATCGCGGCCCTGTCGGCCGAGGAGCGGTTCGAGGAGGCACGTGCGGTCCGTGACCGGTTGGACGACTTCCTGCGCGGCGCCGCCCGTGCCCAACGGTTCACCCCGCTCGCGGTCTGCGCGGAGCTCGTGGCGGCGAGGCGGGCGAGCGGTGGTGACTGGGAGCTCGTCGTGATCCGTCATGGACGTCTTGCCGGCACCGCTGTCGTCGCCGGCCGACTCGACCCCCGCCCGGCGATCGAGTCGTTGAGACTCGCATCGGAGCACGTCACCGCGCCACGGGCACCGGCGAGCGCGGCCCACCCGGAAGAGACGGACCTGCTGATCGCGTGGCTCGGGCGCCCCGGCGTCCGACTCGTGACGATCGACGCGCCGCTCAGCTGTCCGATCAGCGGGGCCGGGGCCTTCGTGGGCCCGGGGAGGACCGCCGAGGCCGTCGCGGAGGCAGATCGGGAACGAGCGCGTCACGACATCGGCGTCGTCGGCGCGGCATGATGACGTCATGCTGACCGCCATCGTGCTCATCCACACCGCTGCCGACCGCATCCCCGAGGTCGCGACCGCGATCGCCGAGGTCCCGCACGTCAGCGAGGTCTACTCGGTGACCGGGGAGGTCGACCTGATCGCCCTCGTCCGCGTGCGCGAGCACGAGCAGCTGGCGGACGTCATCGCGGACCAGATCAGCAAGGTCCAAGGGGTCGAGCGGACCGAGACCTTCATCGCCTTCCGCGCGTACTCGAAGAACGACCTGGCTGCCGCGTTCGCACTCGGTCTCGAGGACTGACAGCCGAAGCCCACGACTCGGCGCGCGTCGACCGGTCCGACACTCGACGACTCACCCGGACGAGGCGGCGACCCACCGCTCGAGCACAGCTGCCGCAGCCCCCTCGTCGATCGCACGCGCAGCGTGC
>DATKTF010000046.1:0-3505 GCA_035531255.1 Cellulomonadaceae bacterium | reverse complement strand
GCTCGGCAGCGCCCCGGTCTCGCTGATCGCCGGGGTGGGGGAGCCGGTGGTCATGACCGTGAACGTCCCCGCGCTGCCGACGGTGAAGGTCGCATTGTTCGCGCTCGTGATCGTCGGCGCTGTGGGCGCGGCGTTGACGGTTGCGGTACCGGAGTCGGTGAAGGTCTTGCCGTCGACCGGGATGAACTGCCAGTCGTAGCTCGTGGCGTGGAGGGTCAGCTTCAGGACGCCGTGGGTGTCGGCGTTGCGGACCTGGCTCGTCGGGTAGATGGTGCCGAACACCATGAGGGCATCGCCCCCGGTGCCGACCGTGAATTCGCGGGTCCCGCTGACCGGATCGGCCTGCCCCAGGGCATTCATCGGCGCCATTCGCTCGTAGAGATGCTCGTGCCCGTTGACGACGATGGCGGCGTGGTACTGGTAGAGGACATCCCAGAACGGCTGGACGTCGACGGAGACGAGGGTGGGATCACCGGAGCTGAAGCGCGGCTCGTGCCAGATCGCGATGACGTGCTTGGCCAGGTTCGCCGGCGAGCTCAGGTCCTGCTGAAGCCAGGTGACCTGGGGCGAGGTGCTGGTACATCCCCCGGCCACCTGGTCGCACTCGCTGTCGAGGACGACGACGTGCCACGCGGTCCCAAGATCGTAGCTGTAGTAGCTGGTCGCGCCGGCCGCCGTGTGTCCGAAATAGCCGAAGTAGCCCCCGAGGGCGGCCGTGTTCCAGTCGTGATTGCCGGCAGCCGGGCGGGTGCGGGCCTTGATCCGATCATTGAGTCCGCCCCACGACGGGTCGTAGCACGTGGTGAACTGGTCGAGCGTGCCGTCCGGATAGGCGTTGTCGCCCGCGGTGAACACGGTGCCGGCGATGCCGTCGAGGACCGCGGCGGTCGCGGACCCGGTGTTGACGCCGTTCGCGCAGCCGGCGATGTCGCCGGCACCCACCAGGACCGGGTCGGCACCCGGCGTCGTGTTGAACGTCCAGACGGCGCTCGAGGTGATCGAGATCCCGTCGCTGGCGTCGACGTACCACTGGTAGCGCTGGCCGTCGTTCCGACCCGGCCACGCGATCGACGTCGTGGTCCCCGAGGCCACGCCGATGTTCGTCCCGACCAGGACGTAGACCCCGCTCGCCGCCGTCCGGCCATAGAACGTCACGCTCATCGGCGAGCCCTCGGGATCCGTCGGCGTGACGCTCAGCGTCGGGCTCGTGGAGACGCCCGTGGTCGCGTCCCCCGGCCCATTGAGGATCACCGTCGGGACGCCGTTCACGGCGGGGGTCGCGCTCGTCTCGCTCGCTGTCGAGCGGTTGTTCGCGCCGTCGAGCGCGACCAGCGCGTAGTGGTAGGTCGTCCCGTTGGTCAGGCCGGTGTCGGTGAACGTGGTGACCTGGAGGAGGTCGACCCCGTTGAGGGGGCTGCCGGTGGTGTCGACGGGGCTGGATAAGCTCCGGTAGAGGTTGTAGCCGGCGAGGTCGGCCTCCGTGTTGGCGGTCCAGGTCAGCGTGGCCGAACCGTTGGCCGCGGTCGCGGTGAGACCGGTCGGCGCGGCAGGGGCGATGGTGTCGGCGGGGAAGCCGTAGCCTGTGACCCAGGCCGGAGCGCCGACGAGGGTGCCGTTCGGTGAGCCGGCGACGCTGTTGGCCGCCAGCGTGCCCGAGCCGTCGTTGAGGCCCCAGCGCCCGATCAGGCCGCTGCCACTCGTCAGCTCACTGTCACGGGTGGACCGGATCTGGGCGCCGGTTCGGGCGACGTTCCAGATCCGGGCCTCGTCGATTGTCCCGGCGAAAAAGCCGGCGGCGACCCCGTTCGTGTCCATCGCGGTGGCCAGGCCTGCGTGCTGGATGCTCGTCGACTCGGGCGTGAAGGCGCCGACCACGAGGGCCTTGTCGAGGATCCCGTCGAGATACAGGCGCCAGGTCGTGCCGTCGTACGTTGCCGCGACGTGGTGCCAGGCGTTCGTCGTGAGCACCTTCGTGCCCGCGATGGGATGGTTGCCGCCGTCCACGGTGTCCTCGAAGTCGCCGACGAGCCTGCCGCTGCTCGCGTCGATGCCCAGGAAGTAGTCCATGTTGGTGTTCGCGGGGGTGTCGGTCTGGGCCCTGCCCTTGGTGACGATCGGGATCGCGTTCGCGACACCGCCGTACCCGGTGCTCGTCCCGACGCCACCGCCGGTCCAGTTGACCCACGCCTCGAGGGTGAAGGCCGCCGCGTTGAGCCCGGACGCCGGGCCAAACGTGACGTACTGGGAGGTGCCGTTGAAGGCGAGCGCGGCAGGTCCGGTGGTCGAGGCGGCCTGGGCGGGCGTCGCGCTCGTCTCGCTGGCCGGCGAGCGGTTGTTCGAGCCGTCGAGCGCGACCAGTGCGTAGTAGTAGGTCGTCCCGTTGGTCAGGCCCGTGTCGGTGAACGTGGTGACCTGGAGGAGGGCGGCCCCGTTCAGGGGGCTGCCGCTGGTATCGACGGGGCTGGAGGTGCTCCGGTAGAGGTCGTAGCCGGCGAGGCCGGCCTCCGTGTTGGCGGTCCAGGCGAGCGTGGCCGAGCCGTTGGCCGAGGTCGCCGTGAGACCCGTCGGCGCGGCAGGTCCGGTGGTCGAGGCGGCCTGGGCGGGCGTCGCCCCCATGCTGGAGACGACGAACGTCGGCGCCAGGAGCATCAAGGCAGCGAGCAGCGCGACACCACGATGCATCGTTTGCGACCGCGTCGAGCTACGTACAGGACTCATCAGATTGCAGAGCGCGTAATTCGAGTCGCCTCGGGGACCGCTCGGCAGTTCACGACCGCACACCGCGCGTGATCCGCTGCTTTCGAAGCACGCTATGTTCGGTATCGTACCAGTGTCCGGAGACGAGTCCTACCTCCCGCCAGTACCAAATGATGGCCGGATACGACCCGATGCCGCAGCCTCCGTTGCCGACTCGCACCGGCGGGTCGACGGCTACCACCAAGAGGCGCTCTCCGCAACGGCGCTTGCAGGTGCCAGACTTGGGACCGCGACCGGGGCCACCGATCGCGCCGCAGTCGTTTCGGCCGCGCTCGAGTTGACCAAGGCCGACTTCGGATTAGCCCGTGGACCACCCAGCAGGCCGTGTGGCGAGGTACGGTGACGAGGAGCAACTAACCGAGCGACGTCGGTCCGTCAAGGTCTCGAAGGATTGGCCCGACCTCAAGATCGTCAGTTCGCGATCCGAAGTCAGCATGGGCCTCGACTGAACCGCAGCAGACGGGCAGGCTCGCGCAAGCCGACGAAGTGGGGCTCGAACTCAGCGCGGGTCGGCCACACTTCGATTGCGTTTCCCAGGCCGGACCACCGTGCACATCGCGCGCAGTGTGGCTCGTGACATGGGCGATGCGCATCGGCTGGAGGCCGGTCACGGCGCCGCCGCATAGCTGAACTGGGCGACGGCATCGCCCAGGTGCTCGTAGTACTCGACCACGAGCGAGTGGTCGCCGACAGCGAGGACCTGGGTGCCCACGTCCGTCGTCGCCCCGTGGTCGGTCCAGTCGTTGAT
>DATKTF010000045.1:0-12475 GCA_035531255.1 Cellulomonadaceae bacterium | reverse complement strand
CTCCCCGAACGGTGTCGGCTCGTGACGATCAGCCGGCGACCTCGCGTGGTGTGACGGCCGTCCTCCGGCCAACCACGAGGTCGTGCGGTTCGATCCTATGCAGCGGAGCAGGCCGAGCGAGGTCGAACGACGCGCGAGCGGGTAGGGAGGCCTGGGCCTCGGTCGCTGGCCCCTGCCGCCTCAGGAGACGTGGGCGCCGAGCAGCGCGCCGATGCCAAAGGTGACCAGCATGGCCAGCGCGCCTCCGACCACCAGGCGGGCGATCGCGCGCAGGTGACCGGCCTTGCCGAGCGCCGCACTGACCGAACCGGTGAGGGCGAGCGCAACCACGACGACCGCGAACGTGACCGCTACCCGAGCGGCGGTGGGCGCCAGGACGATCGCGAGAAGGGGCAGGGCCGCGCCGACGGTGAACGCGAGAGCGGACGCGAAGGCGGCGTGCCAGGGGTTGGTGAGGTCGTCCGGGTCGATCCCGAGCTCGGCATCGACGTGCGCGGCGAACGCGTCCTTCGCCGTGAGCTCGTCAGCGACGATCCTCGCCGTCGCCTCGCTCAGGCCCTTCTTCACATAGATGTCGGCAAGCTCGGCGAGCTCTTCCTCCGGGGACTCCTCGAGCTCACGACGCTCCTTCTCCAGCAGTGCGCGTTCGGTGTCGCGCTGGCTGCTCACCGAGACGTACTCGCCGAGGGCCATCGAGACGGCGCCCGCGACGAGACCGGCGACGCCTGCCGTGACGATCGGTCCACGCGCCGTCGTGGCGGCCGCGACGCCGATCACCAGACCGGCGGTGGAGATGATGCCGTCGTTGGCGCCGAGGACGCCGGCGCGCAACCAGTTGAGCCGCGCCCCCATGCCGTCGCTGTGCGGCTCGTCCGGGTGCTGTCCGACGTCGACCGAGGCGGACGCGGGGGCCTGGGCAACGGGCGCGACGTCGTCGCCGGAGTGCTGTGGATCGACCATGGCACTGACGCTAGGTGCCCGCCGCGCCGGATGCCAGCCAGGCTCACCTCAGCCGGAGTGCGGCCGCGCCCCGCAGCGGCGAGGACGTCATCGGGTGCCCGACCCGTCGAACTCCCAGTGCCATGGCTCGAGCGGTCCGTCCCCGCCGGGTTCCATCGCCGCGGGGTGGCTCCAGCCGTACGCCTGGGCGTGCGCCTTGAGCCAGAGGTAGGCCGGTTCGGCGAAATCGTCGACCGCGCCGAGACCTGCGAGGTCGACGGCGATCCCTCTGCCATGGTTCGAGGCGCCCGGCGTGCTCGCCAGATCGCCTCGGGAGGCCTTGACGGCCACCTGATCAGCGAGGTCTCGATAGCTGCTGACGACGACGAGGTGACCACCGCGAGCGGCTCGGAACGCGGAATCGAGGCGATCGAGCGCTGCGGCCGCATCGCAGCGCAGCTGCGCGTCGGGCGAGAACGTCACGCCGCAGAGCGCATCCGGGGGTATCCGGCCGTTCGGCGCGGCGGCTGCGACGGCGACACGCCGAGCGAGATCGGCTGCCGCGGAACGCGTCGCATCCGCCGCGCGACGGCTCAGATCGGCGATCGCGTCCGACGTGGCTGCTCGGACCTGCTCGGTCACGATCGTGAGATCCCGCGCGGCCTGCAGGACGTCCGAGCTGCGCGAGACCGACGAGGCGGTCGAGTCGAGGAGCGGGCCGACGGGCCGGCCGCGCGACGGGGCGCGGTCGTCGGTGCCGTCCTCGGTGACCGGCGCGTCCTGAACGATGAACGCGACGGTGACGACCCCCACCGTCCTCGTGCGGGTCGAGAGGCCGTCCATCAGGGCTGCGAGCCCCTGCCGGGCGTCGACGAGGGGCGCTAGGGCATCAGCGGCGAGAACGGTCGCGCCGGCACGCTGGACGTCCGCGGACTCGGCCTCCGCCGCCGCTGCCGAGGCGAGAGCCTCCACGCGGGTGGCCGTTGCGTAGGCCGTCGCTGCGCTGGTGAGTCGAGATGCCGATGCGGCCTGGGCACGTCGCGCGAGCGTCATCTCGCGCGTCATCTCACGCGCCGTCTCCTGCGCCGTCTCCTGCGCCGATGCCGACGCTCTCTCACGCGCGACCGCGGAGTCACGCGCGGTGAAGCCGACGGTCACCGTGGCGATCGCGAGGGCGAGCACGACGGCACCCGCGACCGCGGCACGGCGACGTGCCTGCAGCGCGCGCCGCTCGGCCCGGCGCCGATCGCGCCGCGTCTCGAGGGCGCGACCGTGCGCGCGTCCTGCCGTCCCCAACCCGGTTCGACCTGCTGCCACGTCGAGTGTCACCTGCTGCCACCGGCCGACCATCGCGCCTCGTGCGCAGGTGCCGGCGTGCTCCCTCTCCGTTGTCGACGCGGGCGGGCCTCGGCACGAGGGCCGATCGGGTGACGGAGCCGCGGGCAGGAATCAGTCGAGGGCGCCCATCGTCCGGGGAACGTGTTCCGCATGGCCCTGGGCGCGGAGCGCCCCGCGGAGGAGCTCCCCGGCGGCGTCGAGCTCTTCGGGAGGGACGTCCGCGCGGGCATGCGCGAAGGTGAGGTGGGACTCGTCCCAGGCCGGCAGGACGTGGAGGTGGAGGTGCGGCACCTCGAACCCGGCGACCAGCACCGCGGCGCGCGGTGCCGGCCAGATGCTCAGCTGCGCCAGCCCCACCGACTTCGCCACCGCGCTCAGACGTGCCAAGACGTCGTCCGGGGCGTCGACGAACTGGGCGATCTCGGCCCGCGGGACGACGAGGGCATGACCGTCGGTGATCGGCGCGTGGGTGAGGAACGCGACCACGACGTCGTCCTGCCAGATGAACCGCCCCGGGATCGTCCCGTCGATGATCTTGGTGAAGACCGTGCTCATGGTTCTCCTCGGGTCGGTGTGCGGTTGTCCACGCTACCGAAGCAGGACCCGGGCGGTATCGCGCCCGAGGATGCGGCCACGCGCGAGTCAGGGTATGACGGAGCCATGATCGAGCCCGTGACGACCGGGCCCGCCACGTCTGACGCCGCGGCCCCCGAGTCGGCTCCGACTGCCTGCGATGCGCACGGCACCGACGCTCCACAGGGCACCGGAGCTCCGCAGGGCACCGACGCCGGGGCGTCCGGCGCAGACCCACGGGCAGGGGGTCATGCCGAGGACGCCCCGCGGTCGCTCCGCTCCGTGGAGCTCGTGGCCGATGACGAACCGATCGCGAGCAACGACGAGTGGGACGATCCGGAACGGTTGTAGCTGCGCGCCGGTGCGGGCTACGGCGTGTCGGCCCGATCGCTCAACGCGATGGAGCGTGCCGCGAGCAGGCGTCGCAGCTCGGTACCGTCCCGTCCGTACACGGTGGGGGTGCGCAGCGCTGCGCCGGGGTCGTCACGCACGGTCGCAGACGCGTCGCTCGCGACGGTGCTTCCGTGGGCCAGCACCTGCTGGGCCGGCGTGAGGCGCCTGATGACGATGGCGTTGACGTGGTCCGGGTGCTCGTTCGCCAGCTCGCGGTACAGCTGCGGGTCGTGCTGCCCGTCGTCACCGACGAGGAGCCAGGCGATGGTCGGGAAGTCGTGCACGAGACGGCGAAGCTCTGCCCTCTTGTGCTCGCGCCCGGAACGGAACCAGCCGGTCTGCGTCGGTCCCCAGTCGGTCAGGAGCAGCGGTCCGCGCGGGTAGCCGTGCCGATGGAGGAAGCGCACGAGCGCAGGCTCGCTGTTCCACGCGCCTGTCGAGAGGTAGAACACCGGCGCGATCGGCGCGTCACGGGTCAACCGGTCGTACAGGACCGCCATGCCAGGTACCGGCTGGCGTGCGTTCTCGTCGCGAACGAGCGCGTTCCACGCAGCGAGCAAGGGTCGTGGCACGTTCGTGACCATGACGGTGTCGTCGATGTCCGAGACCATGCCCGTGCGTGCCGACGGGTCGACGACGAGCACGTGCGCGACGACTCCGCTCGTGCTCGAGACCGACAGGCGGATCGTGTGCCAACCCGACGGCAGGTCCGAGGGGACCACGGAGTCCACGTACCCGCCTCGGTCCGCGACCGCCCGTCGGCGTTCGCCGGCGATCTCGACCTCGATCGCGACCCCGCTGAGCTGGGCGATCGCGAAACGTCGCCAGCCCCGGAGGGGTGCGGATCGCGATCGAGCGCGATCCGCACCCGGCGGCGCGAGAACGGTGCGGGCAAGCACGCGCACCCAACCTGCGCCTCCATAGCACGTGAACGGCTCGATCCGCAGCGCCCACCCGCGGCGGCGTAGCCACCACGCGAGTCGGCGGTACAGCGCATCTTCGACGCGCGCCGCGAGATGCGGCCTGCTGCTCTTGGTCGGTCGCGAAGCTCCCGCCGTCATGCCGACCTCCTGAGCTGTGGGTCGTGTGCCGCCGACGGGTCCGTGCACCCCGCTACGCTGCCAGATCGAGGAGTCGCGCGCACCCAGCCGGTCTGCGCGCACGGGATCTGCGTGCGGCTCGACGCGATGACCGACACGCGCGGCGCGTCGTCCCCGGCGCAGATTCGCGTGCCGGGGTAGTCTTACGGAGCGTGATGCCCGAGGGGCTGCCATTCGCATGTTCGCCCGCGATGGAGGCTGTCGTGGAGGAGCGTCCCCATTTGACGCACTCGATCCTGGATCACTAGGGTGTACCGACGTGCCGGGCCCCGATCTGGACAAGATCGGCGAGGTCGGCCTGCTCGCGTGCCATAGAACGGTCTGTCCGGATCGGTGCGCTGCACACACATCACACGGATCAGACCCACGGAAGGCCAGGACATGTCGGCGGTATGCCAGGTGCTCGGCACCAAGCCGGGCTTCGGCCACTCGATCTCGCACTCGCATGTGCGGACCAAGCGCCGTTTCAATCCCAACATCCAGCGCAAGCGCTACTGGGTGCCGTCCCTCGGTCGCTTCGTGACTCTCAACGTGAGCACCAAGGGCATCAAGACGATCGATCGCCGCGGCATCGATGTCGTCGTGGCTGAGATCCGCTCACGCGGGGAGAAGATCTGATGGCCTCGAAGACCAAGGACATCCGCCCGATCATCAAGCTGCGGTCAACCGCAGGAACGGGCTACACGTACGTGACGAAGAAGAACCGGCGCAACAACCCCGACCGGATCGTCCTGAGCAAGTACGACCCGGTCGTGCGGAAGCACGTCGACTTCCGAGAGGAGCGCTGACATGGCGAAGAAGAGCAAGATCGCGCGCAACGAGCAGCGCCGCGTCATCGTCGAGCGCAATGCCGAGCGCCGCGCCGAGCTGAAGAAGACCTCGGTCAGCCCGAGCGTCTCGGCGGCGGAGCGCGACGCCGCCATGACGGCGCTGCACGCGATGCCGCGCAACGCCAGCCCGGTTCGGCTGCGCAACCGCGACATCGTCGACGGTCGTCCACGTGGATTCATGCGCACGTTCGGCCTGTCTCGTGTCCGGCTCCGCCAGATGGCCCACCGGGGCGAGCTTCCCGGCGTGACCAAGTCGAGCTGGTAGGAGGCCCAGACATGAAGAAGGACATCCACCCCGACTACCACGCAGTGGTGTTCCGGGACATCTCGGCGGACTTCTCGTTCCTCACGCGGTCGACGGCGACGTCGACGAAGACGATCGAGTGGACCGACGGCAACACATACCCCGTCGTCGACATCGACGTCTCGAGCGCGAGCCACCCCTTCTACACCGGCAATGCCCGTGTGGTCGACACTGCGGGTCGCGTCGAGAAGTTCCGTCGTCGTTACGGCCAGGCTGGAGGACAGAACTCATGAAGGTGCGCGCGTCACTGCGATCCCTGAAGCAGAAGGACGGCTCCATCGTGGTTCGCCGTCGCGGCAAGGTGTTCGTGATCAACAAGAAGAACCCCCGCTGGAAGGGACGTCAGGGCTGATGGCTGTACCGAAGCGCAAGATGTCGCGCAGCAACACGCGCGCGCGACGTTCGCAGTGGAAGACCACCGCCGTCGATCTCGTCCCCGTCACCGTTGCTGGCCGGACGTTGCGGATCCCGCGGCGACTCGCCCGGGCCGCGCAGCGTGGTCTGGTGTCGTTCGAGGACTAAGTTCTTGTGGGCGCGAGTGATCGGAGACCGTTTCCGACCCGCGCGGCCCTCCGTCCGTGAACCAGCTTCTCGGACGTCCCATACCTACCGATTACAGGGAGCACATCTGTGAACCGCACTGAGCTCGTCCAGGCCGTCGCCGGCAAGGCCGACCTGAGCAACTCCGTCGCCGACGCCGCCCTCAAGGCCTTCCAGGAGGTCTTGGTCGAGCAGCTCGCTGCCGGCGAGGCCGTCACGATCCCGGGGCTGTTCGCCGTGGCTCGCGCCGAGCGTTCTGCGCGGACGGGCGTCAACCCGCAGACCGGCGAGAAGCTCGAGATCCCGGCGGGCTTCCGGGTGAAGCTCACGGCCGGCTCCGCGTTGAAGCGCGCCGTCTCGAACTGACACCACTCATGAGGTGAAGGCCCGTCCCGCGTACGCGGGACGGGCCTTCACTCGTCTACGGATCGGTGTCCGTTCATCCGCACCTCCGCCTCGCCGGCGGAGCTGGCGGCGATCCGGTGATCGCGGCGTGCACGGACTCACGTAGGCTCGTGCCCCTCGGGCCGTCGTCACGAGCGAAGGGAGGTGAGCCGCACGGTGCAGCGCAACACTCGACAGCGAACGGAGATCATCGATCTGCTCGACGATCTCGACGAGTTCCGCAGCGCGCAGCAGCTGCACGAGATCCTGCGGGAGCGCGGCTCGACGGTCGGTCTCGCAACGGTGTACCGCGCGGTGCAGACACTCTCTGAACGCGGCGACGTGGACGTCCTCCGAACGGCCGACGGTGAGTCGGTGTACCGGAGGTGCGGCACGCGGCATCATCATCACCACCTCGTGTGTCGTCGATGTGGTAGCACAGTCGAGGTTGACGGCCCCGGTGCGGAGGAGTGGGCATCCAGCGTGGGGCGCGCTCACGGTTTCAGTGACATCACGCACACGATCGAGCTGTTCGGGATATGCGCCGACTGCCGTGCCGAGGAGGAGCGCGCCGGCGCCTCGGGACGCTGACACCACGCGTCGTGCGAGTCGGAACAGCGACGGGTCACGGGCGACGCCGGCATCAGGAATGATGGGGTGGTGACGACGCTCCATGACATTCGCACGCACGAGTTCGGCTCCGACAACTACGCCGGGGTGCACCCGGAGATCCTGATCGCTCTCGCGGAGGCGAACGGGGGGCACCAGGTCGCATACGGCGGTGATGCGTATACCGAACGGCTCAGCACCGTCATCGCGTCGCACTTCGGCGAGCAGGCCCGGGCGTTTCCCGTCTTCAACGGCACCGGCGCGAATGTCCTGTCGCTGCAGTCGATGGTGCCGCGATGGGGTGCCGTGATCTGTGCCGAGACGGCGCACATCGCAACTGACGAGAACGGCGCCCCTGAGCGCGTCGGCGGCCTCAAGCTCCTCACGGTTGCGACCCCGGACGGCAAGCTCACCCCGGAGCTCGTCGACCGCGAGGCGTGGGGTTGGGGTGACGAGCACCGAGCACAGCCGGGAGTCGTGTCCGTCACCCAGTCGACCGAGCTCGGTACGGCCTACTCGGTCGACGAGCTGCGTGCCGTCGCCGAGCACGCGCACAGCCTCGGGATGGCAGTGCATCTCGACGGGGCGCGCCTCGCCAACGCCGCTGCCCACTTCGGAGTCTCGCTGCGTGCACTCACGACCGACGTCGGCGTCGACGTCGTGTCGTTCGGCGGCACCAAGAACGGGCTGATGTACGGCGAGCTCGTGGTCGTGCTCGACCCCGAGCGTTCTGACGGACTGAGGTACATGCGCAAGGTGACCATGCAGCTCGCCTCGAAGATGCGGTTCATCTCGGCGCAGTTCGTCGCCCTGCTCGAGGGCGACCTCTGGCTCCGCTCGGCACAGCATGCCAACTCGATGGCGACGCGCCTCCGGACGGCGGTCGAGGCGATCGACGGGGTCCAGGTGACCCAGTCGACGGACGCGAACGCCGTCTTCGCCCTCCTGCCGCTGGGTGCGGCAGATCGCATCCGGGACCACGCGCACTTCTACGACTGGAACCGCGCGGGGGAGGTGCGGTGGATGTGCTCGTTCGACACCACGGCTGCTGACGTCGACGACTTCGCCGACGCCGTCCGCACGGTCCTGTCGAGCTGACGGCATCGAGGCCCGGACGCCCAGGCGCTCACGTGGGTACGGCTCACACCGGGCGTGGTCGGGAGCGTGCACGGCCCTCGGGCACGCTCAGCGCGGAGTGGTGTGGTGTCTGGCCGGCCGTTCCGTCGTCGGCCGGCGATCGACGGCGTGAGCATCGCTCGAGTGTCGCTCCACGCTGCGATGGGTGCCGGGTCCCGACGGACGCGCAGGGGCATGGTGCGCGCCGCGCTCGGGCGGACCGTCGTCGAGGCGGATGCGCAAGGGACGCCCGGCCACCCGCGCCCGAGAGATCCGGTCGAACGCATCGGGTGTGAGCCCGCCCGGGATCTCGACGAGGCTGAAGCTCGGGAAGATGTCGATCTTTCCGAGGTCCTTCCCGACGAGTCCGCCCTCGTTCGTCAGAGCCCCGACGATCGCTCCCGCCTGGGCGCCGTGGGTGTGACCGACTGCCAGCCGGTATCGGGTGCCGGTTGCGGGGCGTCGGTTCGGACTCCGGTCGGCACGGGCCGCCTGGCCGCCGGTCCGTCCGGCACGTTCGTCATGGTCGGGGGTGAGTCGCGCGCGGCTCAGGGCGTCGTCGAGGTCGTCGCCGGCCGGTCGTGCGACCGGACCGTCATCGCCCACGGCGAGCGCTGCGATGACGGCGACCAGGTCGATCGGATCTGTCCCGGGGTTCTGGGCCAGGAAGACCGCAACCGCTTCGCGGTAGAGGTCCAGACGTCCGGCCTCTGTGCGTTCCGCCACCCGGCTCAGCAGCTGCAGCACGCGGTGCTCGGACACAGCGGCAGGTGACGGGATCGCGACCTCCTGGAGCTTCTGTCGCGTGATGCGCTCGATGGACCGCAGGCGCCCCTGCTCGTTCGGGGTGACGAAGGTGAGCGCCTCCCCGGTTCGGCCGGCGCGTCCGGTCCTCCCGATGCGGTGGACGTACCCCTCGGGCTCGGTCGGCACGTCGAAGTTGACCACGAGGCCGATCCGATCGACGTCCAGTCCACGAGCGGCGACGTCGGTCGCGACGAGAACGTTGAGCGCGCCGGAGCGCAACCGCTCGACGATCTTCTCCCGCTCGGCCTGGGCGACGTCTCCCGAGATGTAGGCCGCGGAGATCCCGCGCTCGACGAGCGCGCTGCCGACCTCCTCCGCCGCGCCCCGCGTCCGCACGAAGACGATCGCGGCGTCGGCATCGGACACGGCGAGGACTCGGGCCAGCGCGCCGGCCTTGTGGCGATACGGGACGACCGCGTAGGTCTGGCGCACGCTCGTGACCGTCGAGGACTGTCGGGTCACGGCGATCTCGACAGGCGACCGGAGATGGTTCGCGGCAACTGCGCGGATCGCCGGTGGCATGGTCGCAGAGAAGAGTGCGACCTGGCGCTCGACGGGGGCTGCGGCGAAGATCTTGTCGACGTCCTCGGCGAAGCCCATGCGCAGCATCTCGTCGGCCTCGTCGAGGACGAGGAAACGCACGTCGTCGAGGCGGAGCGTGTGCCTCTCGAGGTGGTCGATCACGCGCCCCGGCGTACCGACGACGACCTGCGCACCACGCTGCAGCGCGCGCTGCTGCGGCAGGAACGGGGATCCCCCGTACACCGCGATGACCCCGAGGCCGGGGAGCTGGGTCGCGAAGGACTCGATGGCCTCGGCGACCTGCATCGCGAGCTCGCGCGTCGGAGTCAGCACGACGGCCTGGACCTGGCGGATCTCCGGGTCGATGGCCGCGAGCAGCGGAAGGCCGAAGGCCGCCGTCTTCCCCGTGCCGGTCTGCGCCACACCCGTGATGTCCCGACCGGCGAGCAACGCGGGAATCGCCTGCTCCTGAATCGCGGAGGGCGTCGTGAAGCCCAGGAGCTCGATGGCTCGGAGGAGGGGTTCGGGCAGGTCAAGGTCCGCAAACGTCGATCCGGCCACGTCATCCACGGGTGCGACCGTGGGCGCAGGGGCGTCAAGGGCAGAGGGCATCGTCAAGATTCACCGATCGCTGAGGCAGGAGCGTCACGTGGGAGGCCAGGAGGGCCACCCACGGGTCGCCATCCCGAACACACCTCGGCAGTGGGTGCCTGCACCTTCCAGACATCCCGCCGCGACCCAGAACACCAGGGGAGCGACAGACTCCATGAGTGCTGCCATTCTACGCGACGCCGGCGTCGTCACCGCCGTGACCTTCCCCACAGGCGCGGTCGCCACGCGCGTCGTCGCGGAGAGCGGGCACGGAGCGGGCCCGACACGAGTTCAGACGAGTCCGAGTCGCGGCGCCTCGATCGCCGGGCACGCGTCCATGACGACATCGAGGCCCGCCGCGCGCGCTCGCGCCGCAGCCGCCGTGTCGACGACCCCGAGCTGTAGCCAGACCGCACGCGCTCCGACCGCGATCGCCTCGTCCACGACCGCTCCCGCGAGCTCGGCGCGCACGAAGACGTCGACCACGTCGACAGGACCGGGGACCCCGGCGAGGGTGGCGTAGCCGACCGCGCCGTGCACGGTGTCCGCTCTCGGGTGCACCGGAACGATCTCGATCGCCAGTGATTGCTGGAGGAACCGGGCGACACCGTAGGCCGCCCGACGGTCGTTGGCCGACAGCCCGACGACGGCCCAGCGGTGCGTGGTCGTGAGAAGTCGGGTGATCGTCGCCTGGGTCTCGTCGTTCACCGCACCAGCCAACCACACGCGTCGGGCATGCCGGATGCCACCGCCCTCGGACGGGGAGCCCAGCAGGTGCGGCTCGGCGAGCGACGGCGCACGTCGTAAGATCGCGCCAGGCCTAGACGGGGTGACCACACGACGATGAAGGGTCGCGGTGCCAGCGGAATCGGGGGACAGCTCACGGATCGTGACGATCCCCAACGCGATCAGCGCGGTTCGTCTGCTGTTCGTGCCGCTCTTCGCGGTTCTGCTCGCGCAGCACCACGACACGTGGGCGTTCGTCGTTCTCGCCGTCTCTGGGGCGAGCGACTGGCTCGACGGCGTTCTCGCCCGCAGGCTCCGCCAGGTGTCGGAGCTCGGGAAGGTGCTCGACCCTGCCGCCGACCGACTGTTCATCCTGGTGACGTTGGTCGCCCTCGCGTGGCGCGACGTCGTGCCGTGGTGGCTCGTCGTCGCCATCGTTCTTCGTGATGTGCTGATGGCCGCGCTCCTCGTTCCGCTCGCACATCAGGGCTACGGGCCTCTTCCGGTGCACTTCGTCGGGAAGGCCGGCACGTTCGCACTGCTGTATGCGCTTCCCCTGCTGCTTCTCGCGCAGCAGTCCGGTCCGCTGGGGGTCGCGGCCCTCGTGCTGGGCTGGGCTTTCGCCTGGTGGGGGATCGGTCTGTACTGGCTGGCCGGAGCCCTCTATGCGACGCAGGCGCGCCGGCTGCTCGGCGTCGCCGGGACCCTGCCATGACCGCGGTACGGCCGGTGGACGCCTCGATGAGCATCCTGACCGAGGTGATGCGCCACCCGCTCGACCCGGGATACGCGGAGGCGTCCGCGCGCAGGGCTGCGCCGGGCTACCGGCCCCCGCGCCGTGCTCGCCGCGTGATCATCCTGGTGGTCGCTGTCGGCCTGGGCGCGGCTACGGCGATCGCCGTGGCGTCTCTCCGCGCTCCCGAACCCGCGGTGCTCGCCGCACGCACCCTGCTCGAGAAGCAGATCGCCGACCGGACGGCTCAGGCCACGGCGCTCCGGGCGAGCAACCAGGCCTTGAGCGACGAGGTCGCCTCGCTCCAGGCGGAGGCGCTCGCCGCGCAGGACCCCGCACTCATCGCACGACTGAAGAGCGGGGAGGTCCCCTCGGGAGCGACCGCGGTGACGGGTCCTGGCCTGCGTGTCTCGCTCGCCGACGCACCCGCCGACGCGTCCGGGAACGTGGCGGCGGACAGCATGGTGCAGGACGCCGACCTTCAGGCAGTCGTGAACTCGTTGTGGGCCAGCGGTGCGGAGGCCATCGCGATCAACGGGCAGCGCCTCACGTCGCTCACGGCGATTCGCAGCGCCGGGAGCGCGATCCTCGTCGACCTCGTTCCCCTCTCCGGCCCGTACACGGTCGATGCGATCGGCGACCCGGACACGATGCAGACCCGGTTCGCGCGCACACCGGCAGCGTCGGAGCTGGCGTACCTGCGCTCGACCTGGGGGATCAGTACCGACGTCGCCGTCAAGACGTCTCTCACGCTTCCTGGTGCGGGTGCGCTCTCGCTCCGGTTCGCCAGTCCGCTCGGTCCGACGGCCGCCTCCGTGCCGAGCACGGCTGCCACCGGGGTGTTCGGCTCGGATGTGGCATCGTCTGACACCGAGGTCGTCGGCCTGACTCTGTCGGGGGCCTCTCGAACTGCTGGAGGGGGCGTGCCGTGATTGCGGTGCTCGGACTGATCGCCGGGGTCGTGGCGGGG
>DATKTF010000044.1:0-3442 GCA_035531255.1 Cellulomonadaceae bacterium | reverse complement strand
CGCCCGACCCGTCACGGCGGACACGCGAGTGTCCGCTGCCCCGCACGGACGTCGACGACCTCGGCGGTGTGCGGGTGACATCGATCCAGCGCACCGGGCTCGACCTCGCCCGATGGGGTTCGCCGATCGAGCCGACGGTGCTCGCCGCGCTCGATGCCCTGCTCGGTCTCGGGTTCGACCCCCGTGTCGCGCTCGACGCCCTCACGCAGCTGACCGGGCAACGCGGCCTCCGGACCGCCCGCGACGTTCTCGCTCGGCTCGCCGCAGGGTGAACGCATCCCCGACGCGGACGGGCTGCCGGATGCGACCTCAGACCCGGATCGCCGGCTCGTCGGCGTTGCGCGATCCCGTGATCCGGTAGACGTCGAAGACGCCCTCGACCTTGCGCACCGCCGCGAGCACGGAGGCGAGATGTGACGGCTCCGCCATCTCGAAGACGAATCGGGAGAGGGCGACCCGGTCGCGTGACGTCGAGACCGTCGCCGAGAGGATGTTCACGTGGTGATCGGACAGCACCCGGGTCACGTCCGAGAGGAGACGGCTCCGGTCCAGCGCCTCGACCTGGATCTGGACGAGGAACAACCCTGACCCGCCCGAGGTCCAGGCGACCTCGACGATCCGCTCGGGCTGGGATCGCAGGCTCTCCACGTTGACGCAGTCGGTGCGGTGCACGCTGACGCCGCTGCCGCGCGTGACGAACCCGATGATGTCGTCTCCCGGTACCGGGGTGCAGCACTTCGCGAGCTTGACCCACAGGTCGTCGACGCCCTTGACCACGACGCCGGGATCGCCGGATCGCACACGTCGACCCGTGCGGCCAGGCCGTGCCACCTCCGCCAGGTCCTCCTCGGCGGCGGGCTCGCCACCCATGGACTGGACGAGCCGTTGCACCACGGTCGCGGCCGAGACCTGACCCTCGCCGATCGCCGCGTACAGCGCCGAGACGTCGGCGTAGCGCATCTCGTTGGCGAGAGCGACGAGAGCCTCGTGCGACAGCAGCCGCTGGATCGGCAGGTTCTGCTTGCGCATCGCCTTCGCGATCGCATCCTTGCCGTGCTCGACCGCCTACTCGCGGCGCTCCTTGGAGAACCACTGCCGGATCTTGTTGCGCGCGCGCGGACTCTTGACGAACGTCATCCAGTCGCGGCTGGGCCCTGCGCTCTCCGACTTGGACGTGAAGACGTCCACCACGTCGCCGTTCTCCAAGGTCGAGTCCAACGGGACGAGTCGCCCGTTGACCCGTGCACCCATCGTCCGGTGGCCGACCTCGGTGTGCACCGCGTAGGCGAAGTCCACCGGAGTGGAACCCGCCGGGAGCGCGATGACGTCGCCCTTCGGGGTGAACACGTAGACCTCGGCGCCCGCGATCTCGAACCTCAGCGAGTCCAGGAACTCGCTCGGGTCCGCCGTCTCCTTCTGCCAGTCGACGAGCTGGCGCAGCCAGGTCATGTCGTTGCCGGCCGAGTCGGTGACCGCGGGGTGCCCCTTGGTGGTCTCCTTGTACTTCCAGTGCGCCGCGACGCCGTACTCCGCCCGGCGGTGCATGTCGTGGGTCCGGATCTGGATCTCGACCGGCTTGCCGCCGGGCCCGATCACGGTGGTGTGCAGGGACTGGTAGAGGTTGAACTTCGGCATCGCGATGTAGTCCTTGAACCGGCCAGGGACCGGGTTCCACCGCGCGTGCAAGGACCCGAGGGCGGCGTAGCAGTCGCGGACGCTGTCCACGAGGACCCGGACGCCGACCAGATCGTAGATGTCCGCGAAGTCGCGTCCGCGGACGATCATCTTCTGGTAGATCGAGTAGTAGTGCTTGGGACGGCCGGTCACCACGGCCTTGATCTTCGCGTTGCGCAGGTCCGCAGAGACCTGCTCGCGCACGACCGCCAGGTACTCCTCGCGCGCCGGTGCGCGCTCGGACACGAGGTGCACGATCTCGTCGTACACCTTGGGGTAGAGCATCGCGAACGACAGGTCCTCGAGCTCCCACTTGATCGTGTTCATGCCGAGACGGTGGGCCAGCGGCGCGTAGATCTCGAGCGTCTCGCGAGCCTTGCGCTGGGCCGACTCCGCCGGCACGAACTTCCACGTCCGCGCGTTGTGCAGCCGGTCCGCCAGCTTGATCACCAGCACGCGGATGTCGCGCGACATCGCGACGACCATCTTGCGGACGGTCTCGGCCTGCGCCGCCTCGCCGAAGGTGACCTTGTCGAGCTTCGTGACACCGTCGACGAGCATCGCGACCTCGGGCCCGAAGTCGGCGCGGAGCTCGTCGAGCGAGTAGTCGGTGTCCTCGACCGTGTCGTGGAGCAGCGCGGCCACCAGCGTCGACGGCGTCATGCCGAGCTCGGCGAGAATCGTGGCCACGGCGACCGGGTGCGTGATGTACGGGTCACCGCTCTTACGGAGCTGCCCGCGGTGCGCCTGCTCGGCGACGGCGTAGGCACGTTCGATGACCGACAGGTCCGCCTTGGGCTGGTTGGCCCTGATCACCTGGAGCAGCGGCTCGAGGACGGGCGACCCGGTGGTACCGCGGGCACCGAAGCGCACGAGTCGCGACCGGACCCGCCCGGTCGTCGCCTGCGGCTCGGTGCGCGTGTCGATCTCGCTCGGAGTGACCGTGTTCTCGCTCATGCGCGCCTCCCCCGCTCGATCGTCGATCACACCCCGATCGCGGCCGCTCTCGCGCGGTCCGGCGTCATGGGCTGATCCGACCAAGTCTACGGTGCGCGGCGGTCAGGCCACGTGGAGGAGCGTGTCCAACCGCACCCCACCGAGACGTTCCCGTCCGGCAAGGGCGTCGAGCTCGAGGAGGAACGCGAGACCCACGACCTCTGCCCCGGCCGACTCGAGCAGCTTCACGGTCGCCGCCGCGGTGCCGCCGGTCGCCAGGACGTCGTCGACGATGAGCACGCGATCCCCCTGTCGGATCGTGGACGGGTGGAGCTCCACGGTCGCGGAGCCGTACTCGAGGTCGTACTCGGCCGCGAGCGTCGGTCCGGGCAGCTTCCCGGCCTTCCGCACGGCGATGAAGCCGGCACCGAGGGCGACGGCCACCGGCGCTCCCAGGATGAAGCCACGCGCCTCCATCCCGGCGACCAGGTCGACCCTCCCCTGCGCGTAGGACGCGATGTGGCTCACGACCTCGGCGAACAGCGGGCCGTCGGCGAGGAGTGGGGTGATGTCCTTGAAGACCACTCCCGCCAGGGGGTAGTCCGGGACGTCGCGCACGAGCGCGGCGCACCGCGTCGCGAGGTCGGCGTCTGCCATCACCGTCACCGCCGTCCCTGCTTGTGTCGTCGTGGCTGGGCCTGGTTGCCCAGGTGTTCGCCGGGCAGCAGCTGGACGGCATGAGAGGGCGCGCCGACGGTGGCACCGACCTCGTCACCGGACGCGGCCCGTGCGGCGAGGACCTTGGCGTCGTGCGCCGCGATCGCCGGCTCGC
>DATKTF010000043.1:0-3725 GCA_035531255.1 Cellulomonadaceae bacterium | reverse complement strand
CCGAGCTCGGCGTCGAGGTACTCGAAGAGCTTCCCGAGCGCCTGGCCGCAGTCGACCGCGTCGTGATCCACGTGCCGGGCGGCGTCACCGCCGCTGAGGACGTCCGTCATCGTCCGACCTTCTCCGCTCCGACCTCGGTGTCGGGTCCGGGAACCAGTCCCCGCTCGCGCGCATAGTCCGCAAGCAGAACCCGCAGCTGCGCCCGGCCCCGGTGCAGGCGAGACATCACCGTGCCGATCGGCGTCCCCATGATCTCGGCGATCTCCTTGTACGCGAAGCCCTCGACATCGGCGAGGTACACCGCGATGCGGAACTCCTCGGGGATCTCCTGGAGAGCCGCCTTCACGTCCGAGTCAGGCAGGTGGTCGAGCGCCTCCGCCTCGGCCGAACGCAGACCCGCGGACGTGTGCGAGGCCGCACGGGCGATCTGCCAGTCCTCGACGTCCTCGGCGGCGGACTGCTGCGGCTCACGCTGCTTCTTGCGATACGAGTTGATGAACGTGTTCGTCAGGATCCGGTACAGCCATGCCTTGAGATTCGTCCCCGGCCGGTACTGGTGGAACGCCGCGAACGCCTTGGCGAACGTCTCCTGGACGAGGTCCTCGGCGTCCGTCGGGTTCCGCGTCATCCGGAGCGCAGCACCGTACAGCTGGTCCAGGTAGACCAGGGCCTCGGCCTCGAAGCGCTCGGTCCGGTCGCTGTCGGCCTCGGACTCGGGCGCGCGGTTCGTGTCCTCGCTCATCGTCACCGAGCCTAGCCCTCGCAGGTCCACGTCGTGCGCGCGAGGGCGCTCCAGGAGGGTGCACGTCATGCACCTCACAACAGGACGGCGACGCCCGCTATTCCGTGCTGTCCCGTGCCGGGGTGCCGCGCCGAGACGCCCGGGCTAGCGTGAGGCCATGACGAGTTCTGAGTACCTCCGCCTCCTCGGCGAGCAGGTCGGTCACGAGTTCGGCGCCCACCAGCAGTACGTCGCCATCGCGGTGTGGTGCGACCGTCAGGACCTTCCGCAGCTCGCCCGGCACTACTACCGGCAGTCCCTGGAAGAGCGCAACCACGCGATGATGATCGTGCAGCACATGCTCGATCGCGCGATGCCCGTGGAGATCCCGGCGGTCGGCGCCGTCCGCAACTCGTTCGACTCGGTGACGGAGCCCCTCGCCCTCGCTCTCGCCCAGGAGAAGCAGGTCACCGACCAGATCGAGGCCATCTTCCGTGCCGCTCGCCAGGAGAACGACCCTCTCGGCGAGCAGTTCATGCTCTGGTTCCTCAAGGAGCAGGTCGAGGAGGTGGCCTCGGCGACGACGCTGCTCGCCGTCGCCGAGCGCGCCGGCACGAACCTCTTCGACCTCGAGAACTACGTCGCGAGGGAACAGGTCGGCGACGGCGGCATCTCCGCCGACGCCCCACCCGCGGCAGGGGGGACGCTCTGACCTGCGCCCGTCGCGTGGCCGTCCGGGCCGCGTGACGGAACCGACCGCCGGACCGCCGCTGACGAGGAGGACTCGTGCTGCTCCGCAAGATCGCCCGACCTATGCTGTCGTCCTGGTTCGTGCTCGAAGGGGTCGACGTCGTGCGCGACCCGATGCCGCATGCGGAGCTGGCGTCCGCCGCGCTGGCACCGGTCCTGGATCGGATCCCGACGACGTCGACCCTCGCCCGGTTCCGGTCGCCGTCGCCGAGGGAGTGGGTGGCCCTCACGCGCATCCATGGTGCGGCCACCGCGGGGGCGGCTCTGATGCTCGCGTCCGGCAGGTGCCCGCGCGGCTCGGCACTCGCTCTCGCCGCGCTGACAGCCCCGGCCGCCGCCGCCAACCTCCCGTTCCCGTTCCTCGCCGAAGCCGACACGGCTAGCGCCCCCGAGCGTCGTCGCAGGCTCGTGACCCTCGTGTCGCTCGTCGGGGCCGCCGTGCTCGCCGGCATCGACACCGAAGGGCGCCCGGGGATCGGTTGGCGCCTTGCGCACGCGCGTGACGGGCGCGAGACCCACGCGTCCCGCTAGTCCACCCGTCTCTCCCAACCGAACGGGTCGTCGCGGCTCCGCACCGGGCGACCGACGACCCGGGCGCGCCGGTAGCCTGATCCCCATGACGACGGCCCCGACCCCTCTTCCCGCAGTCGCGCCGTCCGAGCCTCCCGCCTGGCCTGCACCGCACGTCGCCGGCGCCCGCCCGCTCACCGCGACCGTCGAGGTCCCCGGATCGAAATCCCTCACGAACCGCTACCTCGTGCGTGCGGCGCTCGCCGACGGCCCCGGCCTCCTCCGCGGCGCCCTCCGCTCGCGCGACACCGCACTGATGAGCACGGCCCTCCGTGGACTCGGTGTCGGACTCGACGACGTCGACGCAGGGACGTCGGGCGCGACGCCGGACATGACGATCACCCCCGGCCCGCTCCGAGGCGGCACCCCGATCGACTGCGGGCTTGCCGGGACGGTCATGCGGTTCCTGCCCGCTGTCGCGGCACTCGCGGATGGTCCGGTGCGGTTCGACGGCGATCCGGGAGCGCGGATCCGCCCGATGGGACCGATCCTCTCGGCGCTCCGGGCGATCGGGGTGACCGTCCGGGACGACGGAGAGCCCGGCTTCCTCCCGTTCACCGTGGTCGGGCACGGCAGCGTGCGCGGTGGGTCCGTCGACCTCGACGCGTCGGCGTCGAGCCAGTTCGTCTCCGGTCTCCTGCTCGCGGCGGCTCGGTTCGACCAGGGGCTGACCGTCCGGCACACCGGCGCGACACTGCCGAGCCTTCCGCACATCGAGATGACCGTCGCCGTGCTTCGTGCGGCCGGGGTGGAGGTCGACGCGTCCCGGCCAGCGATCTGGCAGGTCGCCCCCGGCCCGATCCGCGCGCACGACGTGCGTGTCGAGCCCGACCTCTCGAACGCCGCGCCGTTCCTGTGCGCCGCGATGGTCGTCGGGGGCACCGTCAGCGTGCCCGGCTGGCCGACCTCGACCACGCAACCGGGCGCACTCCTGCCGGAGATCCTCACCGCGATGGGCGCCGACACCCGGTTGACCGGGGACATCATGTCGGTGAGCGGCACGGGTGCGGTGCACGGCATCGACCTGGACCTGCACGACGCCGGCGAACTCGCCCCGACGATCGCGGCTCTCGCGGCCCTCGCCGACTCACCGACCCGACTCCGGGGCATCGCCCACCTGCGCGGGCACGAGACCGACCGCCTCGCCGCCCTGGCGACCGAGATCACCAGGCTCGGAGGCCAGGCCGAGCAGACCTCCGACGGCCTCGTCATCACACCCCGACCCATGACGGGCACCGTCGTGCGGACGTACCACGACCACCGGATGGCGACCGCCGCCGCCCTGATCGGACTGCGCGTCCCGGGCGTCCTGGTCGAGGACGTGGCGACCACGTCGAAGACGCTGCCGGACTTCGTCGGGATGTGGGAGCGGATGCTCGGATGACGTCCTCGCGGATCGCGGTCGCATGACGCCGGCGCGGCGCTACGACGAGTCGGACGTCCGGATCCGTCCGGGACGCTCGAGCTCGCGACCGCGGACGAAGATCCGGCCGGAGCACGCGGACGCCGAGAGCGCGATGGTGACCACAGTCGACCGCGGTCGGTACACGGTGCTCGTCGACCCCGGCGGTCCGCACGAGCGGCGCGCGCTCGCGATGAAGGCGCGGGAGCTCGGCCGCGAGCGGGTGGTGCCCGGTGATCGTGTCGACCTCGTCGGCGACACGAGCGGGGATGCCGGAAGCCT
>DATKTF010000042.1:0-4968 GCA_035531255.1 Cellulomonadaceae bacterium | reverse complement strand
CGCGGCCTTGGCGCCCCGGATCGGGACGATCAGACCGATGAAGTCCTCGCCGATGCGGAGCAGCCACGGCTTCGTGTCGTCGCCGGTGGGAGTCGCCCGCATGGCCTGGTAGCGCGACTGGCCGATCCGGAAGTCGGCGAGGAGGTTCGGGTTCACGTGCATCTGCGTCGCAGCCGGGGCGTCCGCCGTGAGCGCCTCGTGGATGAGCCGGTCGACCTTCGGCCACGCGCTCGCCTTGCTGTGCAGGCGGAACTCGAACGACGCCCCGACCATGCCATCGAGCGCCCCTGCGGTCGTCACGACCAGCGTCTCGTCGTCGACCGTGAGGGTGATGATCGGGTCTGTGACCCGATCCGCCTTGAACGTCGAACGGATGCGGGCCAGGACGCCGAGCGGGATGACCGCAGCGAAGTCCTCGCCGGGCGCCTCGGCTGGTCGAACACGCTGGAAGGCCATGCGGTAGCGGTCCGTCGCCAGGGCGGTGACCCACGGCCCGGACGAGCGAACAAAGACGCTGCACAGGAGCGGGAGCGTGATGTCCTTCGAGGCGTGCGGGATGACGGGTGCGACGAGAGCGGTGAGCTCGCGGGCGGTGAGCGTGATCGTGGTCATGATGGGTCCTCGGTGGTGTCGTCGGTCGTGGTGGTGGTGTCCAGCGCGGCGAGTGCTTCGGCCTGTGCCGCTCGGTAGCGTTCGTTGAACGCCTTGGAGCACTCCCGGCACATGTAGACGTACCCGGTGGTCGTGTACTTGGTCGGCGCCTCGACGACGGGGTGCGGGTCGATCGCGTCCGGGTCTGGCAGGTTCTCCGTGACCATCTGCTCGCCGTCGACGAGCATCGACGCGGGGATGCCCTGGTCTCCCGCTTCGAGCGGGTGGTTGATGCACCAGTGGCGCGTCTCCCATGCCTTCAGGAGTTGGGTGACCGGTGTCCACCCGGCGCCCGGCCGGTTGCGGTACGAGTACCGCCAGCCGCCCGTGATCGGGATGGGCGTCGTGTGGCGCCAGGCCGTGGCGACGTCCCAGCCGCCGACTGGTGCGTACTCGTCGTCGAAGTACTCGGCGGCCTCGTAGGCGAGGAACAGGTCGACGTCGTCGGGCCCGTAGTGCCCGCGGAGGTCGAAGCCCATGATGCCGCCGACTTCCTCCCCGTCGAGCTCGCGGACGACGTCGAACTGCAGACCCAGGCGGCTCACAGCGCACCGTCCTCGTCGTCGTCGTCGTAGTCGTTGTCGTCCCGGTCGCGGAACAGCCACAGGTAGGCGCCGAGGACGGCTGCGGCCCCGATGATGAAGGCGACCGGGTGGCCAGCGCACAGTCGTCCGATCGCGTAGATGACGACCAGGACGGCCGCGGACGCGAGCCAGGCGATGACCATGCCGCGTGCCGCACCCAGGCCTCGACGGTTGGCTTCCTCGCGGGTCATCACGCGGTCACCTCGGTCACGGTGACGGTGTACGGGTGCAGGTGGTCGCCCTTGTGGCCGGACGGCAGGATGCACGGCCGGTACGGGCCGGGCTCATAGTGCCTGCCGCGGGCATCGTGCGCCCGACTCTTGGGAGTCGCCGACTCAGCCCCGCACCGCTCCTCGTGCTCCTCGAGTGGGGTGGCGACGGCGTCTTCGTCGATGCTCGGCCACTCGATCAGGCACCCGTCGCACCAGGCCATGCCGTCCTCGATCTGGACGCCCTCACCGCAGCGAGAGCACTGCGGCCAGGGGATGTTCAGGCTCGGGAGTTTGTCGTCGATGTCGAACACCCGAGCACTCACGAGACACCGTCCTTGCGGTCCTGCAAGTCGCGCACCCGGTCGAGGAACGCGAGCAGGTTGTCCCCGTAGTCGCAGTCCCCGGCGCGTTCGTTCGCCCGGAAGTCGGCGACGGTCGCGAGGATGGCCTCGGATGGGTCCGGGGCGCGGGTGAGGTCGACGGGGGCGGTCATGGGGTCACGTCCAGGGCGGTCGTGATGGCGGCGACGGTGGGGCACGGCCAGGGGAGCCATGAGGCGATAGGCGAGTCGTCGGGGTCGTCCCACTCATCCGCGTCCTTGACCTGCGAGCAGGTATCGCAGACGGCGACCCCATAGGCGACTGCCTGCCGGTGCTCGGCCAGCACGGCCCGGAGCGCGGCGACGAGTTCAGACGTGTGGTCTTCCCGATATCCGTCGTCGGACATCCGCGCGATCTCGTCAAGCCGGTCGGCGGCGGTCATGCTGCACCGTCCGCGGGTGAGGCCTCGAGGGCGTCCATGGCCTTCGTGCACTCGGTCTTCGTGAGCGTCTTCGTCGAGTCCACGTCGCGGCCGAGGAGTTCGGTGAGCCACGCAAGGACGTGGTCGCGCTCGGTGAGCCCGGCCTCGTTGAGCATCGCGAACAGGCGCTTCGACTGCGCCTCGGTGCGGAGCGGCTCGGGCTCCGGTTCGGCGACGTCGTAGACGATCTCGCCGTCCTGGACCGTCTCGACGATCTCGATGACGGGCAGGTCGGTGACGTTCACGGGTGCCGTGGGGGCCAGTGCGGCACGCAGGCGGTCGCGCCCCGACGCCGCTACCGGACGGGTGGCCCGGCGGGTCTCGACGATCTCGCCCTCGGCGTCAACCTCCGCACCGAGCTCCTCGGGTGTGTAGATGACGCCGAACAGGGCGTCGGATGCGCCCATGCGGGCAACCTCTGTGATGGCCCGGGACCGGAGCAGGGCGCCGGGGTAGTTCTTCCACGTGCCCTTCCCCAGGAGTCCTGCGGTGCGGGCCTTGTCCAGGTCCCAGCGGGCCTCATACGTGTAGTCGGGGTCGTCGGCGCGGATCAGCTGCGCCACCGCGTACGTGTCGTCACCCTCCACACGCAGGCGGTGACCGGCGCGGCGCACGAGCCCGGCGATCAGGTCCGCCGACGCTGAGGGCTTCCCGTCGATGACGTGGATGGACGTGATCGCGTTGATCGGCGCCACACCCAACGCTTCGGCGTACTCCAACGCGAACAGCAGGTTGCCGGGGTTGTTTTGGTACGCCTTCGGGAGCAGGGACGCAGTCGCCAGGGCCTTCGCGTACTGCATCTTGTCCTGCAACGTCAGCCCGGACTCGGACTGGTGAACGGTCAGCTCGGTGCTCATGACTCGATCCCTTCGGGATTGTACGGGCCGTAGTCGGCCCGCCGTTCGACGTCGTTTTGGGCGTTCATGTGGTCGTGGGCGGTTACCCGGCGGACGGTCATGCCGGGCTGGCAACCGCTGGCCCGCACGCCGGTGAGACCGGCGGCGAGGTTGGTCAGGAAGATGTACGTGGTGGGCGTCAGGTCGACGAGGACCGTGATGGTGTCGTCACACCCGTTGAGGACGACCGCATACGTCTCAGCAGATTCGGTGCTGCTCATGCCGCATCTCCGGTGAGGTCGTTGATGGTGGCGGTGACGATGGGGCGGCGCCGGTTCGCTTGCTGGCGGGCGACCGTGACCCCGTTGTGGGTGATGAGTTGTGCGATGCCGGCGGCGTCGATGACGCGGGAGTCCGCGAGGCGGGCCCGGGCGATCGCTTCGTCTTCGGCTGCCCGTGCGGTCACGAGTTCGAGGGCGGTCGCGTGGTCGATGTCGACGGCGGCGCCCTTGTCGACGCCCTTGTTCATGGCCCGCAGGGTTTCGAACGTGGCGACGGAGTCGTCGAGGTCCGGTGGCTCCCCGCCGATCAGCGACTCATGGAACTTGCCGCACGCGGCGATAAGGTCGGCGACGATCGTGTAGTCCCGTTCGACCACGTACTCGAAGAACTCGAGGAACGGGCCGAGGACGGCGACGTAGGCGCGTTCCGCGTCGGGGACCATCGCGAGCTGCCAGTGGACTTGGGTGAGGTAGTGCAACGGGATCTCGTCGGTGCCCGGGGTTCCCCAGTCGTCCATGCGGGCCGCGGTCTTGGCTTCGACGATCACGAGGTCCCCACCGTCGCCGGTGACTTCCGTGGCGTACCCGTCGAGGGTGGCGGCGGCGGGGTAGTCGAGGTCGTCGCGGGTGACGTGTACCTGGGTTGCGACGCCGCCGACGAGGTTGTGACGGTCAGCCCACCATGCGAGGACACCGGCCTCGAGGTAGTTGCCGCGGGCCATTGAGGCGGATTCGCGGGCGTCTGTGATGTCGCCGCGCATCTTGTGCCACATAGACCGGGGCGACTCCCACGGGCTGACACCGACGATCGCGGCGACCTTGGACGCGGTGACGATCCGCAACCATTCCGGGGACCCGGGCGTCGGGGCGCTCATGATGCGACCGCCTCGGCGCCGACGACCGCGCCGTCCTCGATGACGACCCCGATGCCGTCGCCGTCGCCCACGCGCTCGACCCATACCTGGTAGTCGTGCTCGACGGCCATGGCGCCGATGAGTGCGAGGTTGTCGGCGTCCAGGAGTGACCCGTCGAGGATGCGGATGACGCGGAGCTTCGGGTTCATCGCCATCGCCATCGCGAGGGACACGCGGATCTGCTCGGCGCTCGACGCCTGGGTGAACGGGACGCCCTGGTAGGTGACACCGTCGGCGTCGAACCCGAGCCCGTCGACGGGGAACACCGCGGCGGCGAGCCCGGTCGCCTTGTCCTGGTCGAGGGCGTCGATCGCGGCGGTCTTCGCGTCGTACGCGGCGCGCGCCCCCTTGAGCGCCTCGGCGACCCGGGTGCGTTCGGCCTTCGCGCGGACCGCTTCGTTCGCCTGGTCGACCGTGTCGAGCCGGGTCTCGAGCGCGCCCATGTCGGGCAGGACGGGGAGCGCCTTCACGGCGTCCACGGCGTCGGTCTCCACACGGATCGCCTGGTCGAGCATGATCTGCGCGTTGGCGAGGTCGACCTCGGCGCGCTCGCGCTGCGTCTGCGCGGCCTCGGCGCGACCCATCACCTCGGCATGCTCGGCGTGCTGACGCTGCGCGGCGCGGAGCTCGGCGAACAGGTCCGCGGAGGACACCTCCACGTCGGGGGTGTCGGCCGATACGTCGGGGAT
>DATKTF010000041.1:0-2474 GCA_035531255.1 Cellulomonadaceae bacterium | reverse complement strand
TCGGCCTCGCCCGCGTCTACTCCCGGGACGGGACCCTCGTGGCCACGATCGCCCAGGAGGGGATGGTCCGCGCGCCTCAGGGGTGACCCGGGCAATGGGCGGACCCGCGTACCGCGGGGGCTGCGATCAGGCGGGTCGCAGGTCGCAGGTTGCGGGTTTCGCCCGCGTCAGTGGTCGCGAGCGGTCCGGCGACGGATCCGGACCGGTTCCTCGACGTACCCCTGCCATGCCGCGCGTTCTGCGCTGCTGATCCGTCGTGGGGACCCGGTGGCCGCGTCGACGAGGACGAGGGTCGTCCGCGCTCGCGCATAGACCTCGACCGGCGCGCCGGCAGTGTCCGCAGTGTCCAACGTGTCCGACGTGTCAGACGCGTCGGCCAGATCGCTCACCTCGTAGCACACGTCGATGCTGGCCCCACCCAGGTGACCGATCCACAGGGTGATCGCGACGGGTGAGCGACGGTAGCCGAGTGGTCGGACGTACTCGATCTCCTGGCTCGCGACGAGCGTGGCGGTCTGCGCGCCGGGTCCGGCATCGAGCACGGCCGTGGGCCACCCGCCGTCGGCCGGCGGAGCGGGGTGCCGCCAGAATGCCTCGATGCGCGCCTCTTCGAGGAGCCGCAGCATCTCGACGTTGTTGACATGGGCGTAGGCGTCCATGTCGGACCACCTCAGCTGGACCGGCACCACGATCCGACTCATCGCTGCTCCCTGGCCTCGCTCGGAACTCGGGACCTCGTGCGGGGCGTCACGGGCGCCATGGGCGCATGCGAACCCCGCGGCTGCGCTCAGTCGCGCGTCAGCTTGCGGTAGGTGACGCGGTGCGGCCGTGCGGCGTCCGCACCGAGGCGGGCCACCTTGTTCTCCTCGTACGACGCGAAGTTCCCTTCGAACCAGTACCAGGCGCCCGGGTTCTCCTCGGTTCCCTCGTACGCGAGGATGTGCGTCACGACGCGGTCGAGGAACCACCGGTCGTGCGAGACGACGACCGCGCATCCCGGGAACTCGAGCAGCGCGTTCTCGAGGGACCCGAGGGTCTCGACGTCGAGGTCGTTGGTGGGCTCGTCGAGGAGCAGCACGTTGCCGCCCTCCTTGAGTGTGAGGGCGAGGTTCAGCCGGTTGCGCTCGCCGCCCGACAGCACGCCTGCGGGCTTCTGCTGATCGGGACCCTTGAATCCGAACGCGGCCACGTAGGCGCGCGACGGCATCTCGACGTTGCCGACCTTCATGTAGTCGAGGCCGTCGGACACGACCTCCCAGAGTGACTTCTTGGGGTCGATCCCACCGCGGGACTGGTCGACGTACGAGAGCTTCACCGTCTCGCCGATCTTGAGGCTGCCGCCGTCGAGGGGCTCGAGTCCGACGATCGTCTTGAACAGGGTCGTCTTGCCGACCCCGTTCGGACCGATCACCCCGACGATCCCGTTGCGGGGCAGGTTGAAGGACAGCCCGTCGATCAGCGTCCGTCCGTCGAACCCCTTCTGCAGGCCGGTCGCCTCCAGCACGACCGAGCCGAGTCGCGGACCCGGCGGGATCTGGATCTCCTCGAAGTCGAGCTTGCGGGTGCGGTCCGCCTCGGCGGCCATCTCCTCGTAGCGGGCCAACCGGGACTTCGACTTGGTCTGGCGCCCCTTGGCGTTCATCCGGACCCACTCGAGCTCTTCCTTGAGCCGCTTGGCCTGCTTCTGGTCCTTCTTGCCCTGGATCTGCAGGCGTTCGGCCTTCTTCTCCAGGTAGGTCGAGTAGTTGCCCTCGTAGGGGTAGAGGCGTCCGCGGTCGACCTCGGCGATCCATTCGGCGACATGGTCGAGGAAGTACCGGTCGTGCGTCACGGCGAGGACGGCACCGGCGTAGGTCGTCAGGTGCTGCTCCAGCCAGAGCACGCTCTCCGCGTCGAGGTGGTTCGTGGGTTCGTCGAGCAGGAGCAGGTCTGGCTTCTCCAGCAGGAGCTTGCACAACGCGACGCGGCGGCGCTCTCCACCGGAGAGGACGGTGACGTCGGCGTCCGGTGGCGGGCAGCGCAGCGCATCCATCGCCTGCTCGAGCTGGGCGTCCAGGTCCCAGGCGTCCGCGTCGTCGATGGCCTCCTGGAGCTGGCCCATCTCGGCGAGCAGGGTGTCGAAGTCCGCGTCGGGCTCGGCCATCAGGGCGGAGATCTCGTTGAAGCGGTCGAGCTTCCCCTTGATCTCGGCGACCCCCTCCTCGACGTTGCCGAGCACGGTCTTCGACTCGTTCAGCGGGGGCTCCTGCAGCAGGATGCCGACCGTGTAGCCGGGGGAGAGGCGGGCCTCGCCGTTGGACGGGTGGTCGAGCCCGGCCATGATCTTCAGGATCGTGGACTTGCCGGCCCCGTTCGGTCCGACCACGCCGATCTTCGCTCCCGGGTAGAAGCTCATCGTGACGTCGTCGAGGATGACCTTCTCGCCGTGCGCCTTGCGTGCCTTGTACATGGTGTAGATGAACTCAGCCACTGGC
>DATKTF010000040.1:0-4143 GCA_035531255.1 Cellulomonadaceae bacterium | reverse complement strand
CGAGACCGAGGTGCACGTGGCGGACCGGGGGCGCCGCGGCGGTGCGGACGAGGCCGATCACAGCTGGAACACCTGCTGCGTACGACCGACGACGAGGTCCAGCGCGGTCTCGACGGCCTCGTCCTCGTCGAGCCGGTGCTCGGCGACGAGCTGGGCGAGGAACCCGCTGTCGAGCCGCCGGGACATGTCGTGGCGGGCCGGGATCGAGCAGAACGCGCGCGTGTCGTCGACGAAGCCGGCGGTCCGGGAGAAGCCCACCGTCTCGGTGATCGCCGAGCGCCAGCGCCGGATCGACTCGGGCGCGTCGAGGAACCACCACGGCACCCCGAGGTACACCGACGGGTAGAAGCCCGCGAGCGGTGCGAGCTCGCGCGAGAACGCGGTCTCGTCGAGGGTGAACAGCACGAGGCGGAGGTTCGGGTGCGTGCCGTACCGTTCGAGCAGCGGACGCAACGGCTCGGTGAAGTTGTCCCGCAACGGGATGTCATGGCCGGTGTCGGGGCCGAACCGCTCCTTGGACGGCCGGTGGTGCCCACGCAGGACTCCCGTGTGGAGCGTCATCGTCAGGCCGTCCTCGGTGGACATCCGAGCCATCTCGAGCACCATGTGCCGACGGAGCGCCACGGCCTCGGTCGGGGTGACGTCGCTGGTCAGGGCCTTGCGGTAGAGCCGCTCCGCCTCCCGCGGACCGAGCGGTTCGGTGCCGGCGTCCTGGTGCCCGTGGTCGGCCGATCGTGCACCGCGCTCGATGAAGTACCGACGGCGGGCCTCCATCGCGGTGACCCATCCCGCGTAGGTGCCCGTGTCCGCGCCGGCGACCTCACCGAGCTGGGCAACAGCGCTCGCCCAGCCCGGCTCGACGACCTCGAGGTGACGGTCGGGCCGGAACGTCGGGATCACCCGACCGGTCCACGACGGGTCGGCGGCGAGCGTCGCATGCGCGGAGAGGTCGTCGCACGGGTCGTCGGTCGTGGCGAGCACCGAGATCTTGAAGCGGTCGAAGAGCGCCCGTGGACGGTACGCGTCCATCGCGAGCCGTTCCGCGATGTGGTCGTACAGCGCATCCGCCGTGCCGGCCGACGGGCGCACCGTGACGTCGAAGATCTCGACGAGCTCCGACTCGAGCCAGTACCGCACCGGCGTCCCGCGGAAGACCTCCCAGTGCGAGCAGAGCAGCCGCCACGCCTCGCGTGCTGCGGTCTCGGAGAGCGGTCCTTGGCCGACGCCCAGGTCCTCGAGCGGGACTCCCGACGCGTGCAGCAGGCGCGTGACGTAGTGGTCCGGCGTGACGAAGAGGTGCGCCGGATCGCGGAACGGGACGTCGTCGGCGAGCATCTGCGGGTCGACGTGCCCGTGCGGGGAGACGATCGGCAGGTCACGCACCGCGTCGTACAGACGGCGGGCGATGCTACGTACGCCGGCGTCGACGGGCAGGAGGCGGTCGGGGTGGATGGTGAGCGGAGCGGGTTGGCTCGGCATGGTTCCAGTCTTCTCGCGAGTGCGGGCTGTGGTTGTCAGGTGTGTCGGTCAGGTGTGTCGGTCAGGACGGGCGGGTAGCGCCGGACGGCGGGCCGGAGACTTCGGGGTCCGGTGTCGTCCGGGGCTCAGGTGACGGTGCCGAGCTGCCACGGGACGAACTCCTCCTGGCCGATGTCGAGGCCCTCGCTCACGGTCTGCTCGCCCGAGGCGACGGCGATGATCCGCTCGAAGATCTCCTCGCCGACCTCGCCGAGCCCGGCCGTCCCGTCCACGATCCGTCCACAGTTGATGTCCATGTCCTCGGACATCCGCTCGAACATCTCGGTGTTCGTCGCGAGCTTGATGGAGGGCGTCGGACGGCACCCGAACACCGAGCCCCGGCCGGTCGTGAAACAGACGACCGTCGCGCCGCCGGCGACGATCCCCGTCACCGAGACCGGGTCGTACCCCGGGGTGTCCATGAAGACCAGACCACGCTCGGTGATCGGCTCGGCGTACTCGTAGACCGCCGAGAGATCGGCCTGACCGGCCTTCGCGACCGCTCCGAGGGACTTCTCCAGGATCGTCGTCAGCCCGCCGGCCTTGTTCCCCGGCGAGGGGTTGTTGTCGAGCGTCCCGCCGCCGGCCGCGGCGTAGGTCTGCCACCAGTCGAGCCGGTCCAGCAGTCGGCGCCCGACGGCTTCCGAGACGGCGCGTCGCGTGAGCAGGTGCTCGGCACCGAAGACCTCCGGGGTCTCGGCGAGGACCGAGGTGCCACCGGCGGCAACCAGCAGGTCCGACGCGCGACCGAGCGCCGGGTTGGCGGTGATCCCCGAGTAGCCGTCCGAGCCGCCGCAGTTCAGTCCGAGCACGATCTCGCTGATCGGCGCGGGTGCGCGACGACGCGCGTCGAGCACCGGGAGCATCTCGGTGATCAGGTCGACCCCGACCCGCACCGTCGCGCGCACACCGCCGGTGTCCTGGATCGTCAGGGTCTTCACGAGGGTGTCGGCCGGCAGGTCGAGCCCGTCGACGAGCGACTGGACGGGCACCATCTCGCACCCGAGCCCCAGGACCAGCAGGCCACCGATGTTCGGGTGCTGCGCGTAGCCACGCAGGGTCCTGACCAGGGCGTTCGCTCCCTCGCTGCCGGGCACCAGCCCGCAGCCGCTCTGGTGCGTCAGCGCGATGACACCGTCGACGTGCGGGTAGGCGTCGAGCGCCGTGCCACGGAACTGGTCGGCGATCATCTTGGCGGACGACGCCGAGCAGTTCACCGACGTGAGGACCGCGACGTAGTTCCGGGTCCCGACCCGACCGTTCGCCCGGTGGTAGCCCTGGAAGGTCCTGACCGGGCCGGTCGGAGCCGGAAGCGTGGTGCGCGCCGTTCCGAACTCATGGGTCCGGGCGGTCGCGTCCATCCCGAGGTTGTGCGCGTGGACGTGGTCCCCCGCCTGGATGTTCACGGTCGCGCGGCCGATCGACTGCCCGTACTTGTGAACGGGCTCGCCCGCGGGCACGTCCCGGAGCGCAAGCTTGTGGCTGCGCGGCACGTCGCCGCGGAGCACGAGCTCCGTCGTCGGGGTCCGCAGGCGCGTCCCCGCCGAGAGGTCGCGCGTCGTGATCGCGACGTCGTCGTCGGGCCGCAGGACCAGGGCTACCTCGGTCAGGTCCAGGACGCTGTCCGGGGCCCCGGGGGCGTCAGCGGCGCCGGCAGCACCAGGGATGCCGGCGGCACCAGGGGTGGGTCGGGCACTGATGCGGACGCCGTCGGCCGCAGCCGCGCCGTCCGGCATCGGTCGGGTCTGGCTCGTCATCGGGTCACCTCACCAGTCGTGGATCGTGCCGTCGCGCAACCGGTTCACCGGCAGGTACGCGGGTGTGTACTCGAACGCGGCGGCAGCCTCGAGGTCGAGCTCGACGCCCAGGCCGGGCGCCTCTCCCGGGTCGAGAAGACCGTCGACGAAGCTGTAGCCGCAGCGGAACACGTCGAGCGTCTGGGCGCTGTGCGGCATGTACTCCTGGATGCCGAAGTTGTGGATCGCGACATCCAGGTGCAGCGCTGCGGCCATCCCGACCGGCGACACGTCCGTCGGTCCGTGGAAGCCCGACCGCACCTGGTAGATCGCCGCGAAGTCCATGAGCTTGCGCACCGCCGTGATCCCGCCGGCGTGGGTCACCGACGAGCGCACGAAGTCGATCAGCTGCTCGGTGATCAGCGTCTGGTAGTCGTGGACCGAGTTGAAGACCTCGCCGATCGCGAGCGGCGTCGTGGTCTGCGACCGCACCCGACGCAGCGCCTCCTGGTTCTCGCCCGGGGTGCAGTCCTCGAGCCAGAAGAGGTCGTAGGGCTCGAGCGACCGCCCGAGCTGCGCCGCCTGGTTGGGCGTGAGGCGGTGGTGCGCGTCGTGCAGCAGCGGCAGCTCCGGTCCGAACTCCGACCGGACCGCCTCGAAGACGCCCGGCACGTGTCGCAGATAGGCCGCGGTGTCCCAGGTCTCCTCGACCGGGGCCGCCGTGCGACCGGCGGGCTCGTAGTCGTACTTCTGCCCGCGTGCCTGGTCATGACCGACGCCGTAGACCTTCCCGAGCCCGGGGACGCCGGACTGGACCCGGATCGCCCGGAAGCCCTCGTCGAGGTGGTTGTGGATCGAGGTCATGAGCGCCTCGAGCGTGGTGCCCGAC
>DATKTF010000039.1:0-20868 GCA_035531255.1 Cellulomonadaceae bacterium | reverse complement strand
GTGCCCGAGCTGGATGATCAGCCCGGTCTCTTCCATGACGGGGAGGAACTCGTCGGGCATCACCAGACCGCGCTCGGGGTGGCGCCAGCGCACCAGTGCCTCGAACCTGTCGGTGCGACCGGAGGTCAGGTTCACGATGGGCTGGTAGAAGACCTCGAACTCGTGCTCCTCGAGGGCGCGATGGATCTCGGCATGAAGGTGCTGCTGGTGGATCGCGTGCGCACGCATCGCCTCGTCGAAGAACGCGACGGCTCCCGGCTCGTCGGCCTTCGCCCGGTACATCGCGGTGTCGGCGTCGCGCAGGATGTCCTCGCCGGAGGCGTAGTCGATGGAGCTGGTGGCGATGCCCATGCTGGCTCGGATCGAGATCTCGGGCCCGTCGAGATCCAGGGTCCGGGCGAGAGCGGCCTGGACCCGGCGGGCGACCAGGAGCGCACCGCTGGGGTCGGTGTCGTGCAGCAGGATCGCGAACTCGTCGCCGCCGAATCGGGCGCCGGTGTCCACGGTGCGCAGCTCGCGTCCGATCCGGTCCCCCGCGGCGGTCAGGACGCGGTCGCCCATCTGGTGCCCGAGGGAGTCGTTGATCAGCTTGAAGCCGTCCAGGTCCAGGAACAGGACGGCGAACGGGGTCCCGGACCGGTCGTGACGGGCGATCGCCGCCGTGAGCCGCTCGAGGAAGAGTCGGCGGTTCGGGAGCCCGGTGAGGGCGTCGTACAGCGCGCTCCTGCTGACCTCGGCCTGCAACCGCTGAGAGGCCAGTGCCGTGCACAGCAGGCCCGCCCAGTGCTGATACGTCTCACGTGTGGAGGTGGAGTCCACCGCCCCGATGATGGCGAGGAGTCCCCAGTCGTGCGCGGCGGTGCGAACCGGGACGACCACGCAGATCTCGCGCTCCGCTGCGACAAGCAGGTCGATGAGCGCCACCGGGGGGAAGGACTGGACCGTGGTGCGGGTCCCGACCTGGTTCGGCAGTGCGCGCCCGGGGTCGTAGCTGCCCACGATGTCGAGCAGTCCGCCCGACGGTTCGTCGGCCCACAGGGCCAGGACGCCCGCCTTGATGTGCGTGCCTGCGAGCCAGTCGAGGGTGCGCGGGTCACTGCGTGTCGTGTCGAGCAGGCCCGCGTCGACGACGTACTGCTCGGCGATCGCGGTCTCGGTCGCTTCGACCTGGCTCAGGAACGCGCCGGCCTGGACCTTCCACAGCGCCGCGGTCACGCGCGCCGAGGCGGAGGCGTGCACACCGGGAGCCACGATCCGCTCGGCGTAGTCCGCCACGGCGTCGATGACCCGGCGCAGAGTGTCCGGGCGCGAGGTCAGGCGGCGAAAAGCGAGTGTCACGGCCCCGATCTGGGCCTCGGTCACCGGTTCCCCCGACGTCAACAGGTGCTCGGCGGTGCCGATCGCCGCCAGCACCGCATCACGGGCGGGACCGTCGACGACGTCGTCGCCGCTGAGCAGCGCGGCGAAGAGCACGTCCTGGAGCTCGTCGCGCAGCAGGTCGGCAGAGACGGCGGGCGACCGGTCACCCACCGACGTCTCGCTGCGGTGCCCACCGGCAGAGCAGCCGCACGACGTGCGCACCGTCAGGACGACCGACTGCGGAGTGAACACCGAGCTCGGCACCACCTCGCCACGCATCGCCGCCAGCACCAGGCGACCGGCGAGGGAACCGACCTCGTCGAAGCGCTGGTTGACGCTCGACAGGGCGGGCACGCTGAACGCCCCTGCCTCGATGTTGTCGAACGCCACGATCGCCAGCTCGTCCGGGAGCACCATCCCGGCCGCCGTGAGCACGCGCATGAGACCCAGTGCGTTGCGGTCGGTGGCGACCATCAGCGCGGTCGGACGGTCCGCGCACGCGAGCAGGTCACGGGCCGCCCGATGCCCTCCGGTCTCGCCGTTGTCCGGCGCCGAGAAGACGAGCGTGGGGTCACGCTCCAGGTCGTAGGTCTCCAGCGCCAGCTCGTAGGCCGCGAAGCGGTCGCGGATGTCCTGCTGGGCGAGATTGCCGACGAACCCGATGCGGGTGTGCCCGTGCCCGATGAGGTGCTCGACCGCGGTGAACGTCCCGCCGTGGTTGTCCGGCATCGCCGTCGGCGCGTCGAAGTCCGCCATCACGGTGCTCGACAGGACGACCGGTCGCCCGGCGTCGCGTAGCCCGCGCAGGTACGGAGCGCCCACGGCCGTGGTGATCGACACGGCCCCGTCGACGTGCGACCACGCGACCGGGGTCGCGAAGTCACCCGGAGCGCCGGCCTCGTCGCGCGGCGCCGCCTCGGGAAGCGTCTCCACGACGACCAGACGCCCGCCGGCCCCGCCGACCTCCCGCGTCAGCCCGGCCAGCAGCTCGCCGAAGTAGTGGCCGCCCAGGCTCGGCGTCACGACCAGCACCGTCATCGGGTCGTCCACCGCCCACCCTTCTCGTGCACGAGTCCACCGTCGGCTCCGCACGGAACCTCGTTCACTCATCGGCGTCTTGAGCCGCTCACATGATCACGGGCGGGCCTTCCGTTCCGTCGCGCCCGACCCTGCCCTCGACCGTGCGGCCGACCCGCGACGGAGCTAGCCTGAGTCGTGAGGTGATGCCCCGTGCGCTCGTCTCGCGTCCGTGAACCTGCCGTCGCCGGTGCGTTCTACCCGGGCGACCCCGAGGTGCTCCGCATCACCGTGGACCGACTGCTCGCCGACGCTCCGCCGCCCGAGGAGGCAGCGGTGCCACGGGCCGTGATCGTCCCGCACGCCGGCTACGTCTACTCCGGCTCCACGGCAGCCTTGGCCTACGCACGGGTGGCGCGCGGACGGGACGTGATCCGGCGGGTCGTGGTGATCGGCCCGACGCACCGGGTACCGGTGCGCGGCGTGGCGCTGCCCGGTGCCGACGGGTTCCGCACCCCGCTGGGCGTGATGCCCGTCGCGGAGGCGTGGGCCGAGGACCGCCTGGCCGGCGTCCCGGCGGTCTGCCTCTTCGCCGAGACCCACCGGTGGGAGCACTCCGTCGAGGTCCAGCTGCCGTTCCTGCAGCGCGCGCTCGGCGACGTCGAGGTCGTCCCGCTGCTCGCCGGGGACGCGACGGGCGACGAGGTCGCCGACGTGCTCGACGCGCTGTGGGGCGGGCCGGAGACGCTCGTCGTGATCAGCTCGGACCTGTCGCACTACCTGCCCTACGAGGAGGCGCGGCGCGTCGACGCGGGGACGATCGCGCAGATCAGCGCGCTGGACGGACCGGTGGACCACCTGCAGGCGTGCGGAGCCACCCCGGTCAACGGCCTGCTCGTCGCCGCGCGCCGGCACGGCCTGCGCCCCGAGCTGCTGGGCGCGTGCAGCTCCGGGGACACCGCCGGGGACCGGCTGCGGGTGGTCGGGTACTCGGCGTTCGCGTTCGACGGGGACGACGATGCGTAGGCCACGGGCCGTGGAGCACGCCGGGACCGCGGGTACCTCCCGTGGGTCCGAGCGAGCGACCGGCACGTCGTCCGCGGCCGAGCGCCAGGTCGTCGCGACGCCGCGCGACCCGGACGTCGTACCCGATGACGCAGGTGACCTGCTGCTGCCCGCCGCGCGGAGGGCCATCGCGCAGGAGCTCGGCGCGACGACCGGCGCTGCGGATGCGGACGCGGACACCGCGGCACCGCCGGCCTGGGTGCGCGAGCCGGGCGCGTGCTTCGTCACGCTGACCAAGAACGGCCGCCTCCGTGGCTGCATCGGGTCGCCCACGGCCCGGCGCCCGCTCCTGGACGACGTCCGGGCCAACGCGGTCGCGGCAGCCACCCGGGACCCGAGGTTCGTGCCGATGACGCCCGGCGAGCTGCCTGCCGTCGTGATCGAGGTCTCCGTCCTCTCCGCGCCGCAGCCGCTGCCGGTGTCCAGCCTGCGCGAGTGCTACGCCCTGCTGCGACCAGGGGTCGACGGCGTGATCCTGGACGTGGGCCTCTGGCACCGGTCGCTGCTCCTGCCGCAGGTGTGGCAGGACGTGCCCGACCCGGCGGCGTTCCTCGCGCACCTGTGGCTCAAGGCCGGGCTCGCACCCGGCATCTGGCACGAGGGCACGACGCTGCAGACGTTCACGGTCCGGGCCTGGATCGAGGGGCCGGAGGCGGTCGGAGAGAGGTGAACGGCATGCGTGACGACGACGTGGCAGTGTCGCCGGAGCTCCCGGTGCCCCTGGTGGGCTCGGGGTCCCCAGTGCCCCAGGGCGCCGGACCGGTGCCCGCGGAGGTGGAGACGTGGCCCGACGCCCCGACCGCGCGGTGGTGGACCGCGCTGGACGACGGGCGTCTGCAGTGCGACCTCTGCCCACGACGCTGCCGGCTGCACCCGGGGCAGCGCGGGTTCTGCTTCGTGCGGGCGCGCGACGGGGACCGGATGGTGCTGACCACGTACGGCCGGAGCTCCGGCTTCGCGATCGACCCGGTCGAGAAGAAGCCCCTGACGCACTTCTACCCGGGAACCGCGGTGCTGTCCTTCGGCACCGCCGGCTGCAACCTCAACTGCCGGTTCTGCCAGAACTGGGACATCTCCAAGTCCCGCGAGTGGGACAGGCTCGCGGCCGTCGCCTCGCCTGACGACATCGCCCGGGCTGCGGAGTCCGCCGGCTGTGACTCGGTGGCCTTCACCTACAACGACCCCGTGATCTTCGCCGAGTACGCGATCGACACCGCGATGGCGTGCCACGAGCGCGGCCTGCACGCCATCGCCGTCACCGCGGGGTACATCTCCCCGGTCGCCCGTGCCGAGTTCTTCGGGCCGATGGATGCCGCGAACATCGACCTCAAGGGCTTCACCGAGGACTTCTACTGGAAGGTGACCGGGTCGCACCTGCGCGACGTGCTCGACACGATCGTGTGGGTGCACGACCACGCCGACACCTGGGTCGAGCTGACGACGTTGCTGATCCCCGGCCACAACGACGCACCCGACGAGGTCGAGCGCATGTGCCGGTGGATCCTCGCCGAGCTCGGCCCGGACGTGCCGCTGCACTTCTCGGCCTTCCACCCCGACTTCAAGATGCTCGACGTGCCCCCGACCCCACCCGCCACGCTGCGCGCCGCACGAGCCACCGCGCTCGACGTCGGTCTGCACTTCGTCTACACCGGGAACGTGCACGACCCGGCGGGGGAGACGACCTCGTGCCCGACGTGCGGGCACGTGCTCATCGAGCGCGACTGGTACGCCGTGCTGGCGTACACCGTCACCGCCGACGGCCGATGCCCGGAGTGCGGAGCCGTCGTGCCCGGCCGGTTCGGCACCGCTGTCGGCCACTGGGGTCGGCGCTCTGTCCCGGTGCGGATCGCTCACCCGGCGCTCTGACCTGCGTGCACGGTCGCGGGACGGCTGATCGAGACCGCGCCACCGCGTGAGGGTGATGACGGCCTCGCCCTGGTCACGCACGACCCGGCGCCGTCGACCGATGACGCGTCGCACCTCCGCGCGGGTGGAGGTGTCGAGGACGACGTCTCACGACGGCGGGAGACCGACGGCGGCTCGCAGATCCGGTCGGGGCAGCTCGACGCGAAGCCGGGGTCCTCGAACGCTTCAACTTCGGCGCCCGACCACCGATCTGTTGGCAGGAGGGTGCGATGACGTCGCCATGGGCGCGATACCTGCTCGTCGGTGTCACGGCGGCCGGCGTCGACGTCCTGCTGCCCGTCGGGGCCGCGAGAGATGCCTTCTACGTCCTGGTTGCCTCCTCGGGATCCGCCGCGATCGTGGTGGGCGCCCGGCGGAACCGACCCGCCCAGCCGATCGCCTGGTACCTCCTGGCGGCCGGGATGTGGTCCTGGGTCCTCGGGGGTGCGTGGCGGACCTGGCGTGATCTGGCAGGTCGAGTCGACGGGGGTGCCTCGCCGGCCGACGCGTTCTGCTTGGCCGCGTATCCGCTCGTCGTCACGGGCCTGCTGCTGTTCGCCCGGAGCCGCGGGACCGAGCGGCGACCGACCGCGCTCTTGGACAGTGCGATCCTCACGGTCGGTGTGGGGTCGCTGTCCTGGGTGTTCCTGATCGAGCCGACCCTTGCCGCCTCGCACGCGTCGATTCTCAGTAGCCTCGTGACCGTCGCGTACCCGCTGGGGAACGTGCTGCTCTTCGGGTCGCTGGTGCGCCTGGCCAAGGCGCCCGGGCCCGGGTACACCGCGACCCGGGTGGCGGCGGGGCTGGTCGGTGCGATGCTCGCGTTCCAGAGCCTGGCCGAGGCCGCGCCGTTCGCGACCGTCGTCGCGGTCCGCCCGACACCGCTCGACCCGCGGTGGCTGGTGGTGTTCGTGCTGGCGGGCGCGGTCGCGCTGCACCCGTCGATGCGTGCGTTCTCCGCGCCGACCCCCGCTCGCGCCGAGTCGGCGCACCTGGGGCAGCTGATCAGCCTTGCGGCGGCGTTGCTGATCGGCCCGGGGATATTGGGCGGCCAGCTGGCTGCCGGGGACCCGTTGGACGCGGGCCCGGTCGTCGTCACCTCGACGGTCCTGGTGCTGCTCGTCCTCGTGCGGATGGTCCGGATGGTGCGCCACGTGCACGACCAGGCCACCACTGACGACCTGACCGGGCTGCCGAACCGGCGCGCCCTGTACCTGCAGGCGGCCGGTCGGTTCGCGGACCCGCAGGGCCACCGCCAGGCGCTGTTGATGCTGGACCTGGACAGGTTCAAGGAGGTCAACGACTCGCTCGGCCACCACGCCGGAGACGAGCTCCTCATCCAGGTCGGCGCTCGCCTGGGCGCGCACCTCCGGGCCGGGGACCTGCTGGTGCGCCTCGGTGGCGACGAGTTCGCGATCGTGCTCGAGAGCGCCGGCCTCGACCTCGCCGTGGCCGTCGCAGACCGGCTTCGCACGGCCCTGAGCGAGCCGTTCGCCGTTGCGGAGGTGACCGTCCACAGCAGGGTCAGCATCGGCATCGCCCTGTTCCCCGATCACGGCATCGACCTGAGCACCCTGCTGCGCAAGGCCGACATCGCCATGTACAGGTCCAAGACCTCCGACGCCCCCCACACCTACGTCGGAGCCGACGACGACCGCGCGATCAGGCTGAGAACTGTCGACGAGCTGCGGACCGCCCTGACCGAGAACCAGTTCGTCGTCCACTACCAGCCCAAGATCGACCTGAACACCGGCGTCGTCCACGGTGTGGAGGCGCTCGTGCGCTGGGACCACCCCACCCGCGGACTGCTCGCACCGGGCTCCTTCCTCGACCTGGTCGAAGAATCCGGGCTGATGCCGGCACTGACCCGGGCCGTGCTGGCGCTGGCGCTGGACCAGGCCGCTGCGTGGGAGGCGCAGAGGCGGCGCATGGCCGTCGCGGTCAACCTCTCGGCGAGCTCGTTGGTCGACATCGACCTGCCGGAGCAGGTCACCGCCATGCTCACCGCCCGGGGTCTCCCCTCCTGCGTCCTTCAGCTGGAGATCACGGAGGAGTTCCTGATGGCCGACCGTGACAGGGCCCGGTCCATCCTGACCCGGCTGCGACGCAGCGGCGTCCAGATCTCGATCGACGACTTCGGCACCGGTTACAGCTCACTGGCCTACCTGCGCGACCTGCCCATCGACGAGCTCAAGCTCGACCGCTCCTTCATCTCCCCCATGGCCGACGACGCCCGCGCCGTCTCCCTGGTCGCCTCGACCGTCGCCCTGGCCCACAGCCTCGACCTGCGCCTGGTCGCCGAGGGCGTCGAGACCGCCGACACCTGCACCGAGCTCGCGCGCCTCGGGTGCGACCAGGCGCAGGGCTTCTACATCTCCAGACCCGTGCCCGCGGACGAGCTCGACCTCTGGCTCCGGGACCGGACGACCGTGGACGTCACCGCAGGGTGACCGTCCGCGGCGGGGTGGTACACGTCCTCACCGATGTTCCGCACAGCCGAGTGCGTGAGCATGGGTGCCCACGCGCGACGGAGGTGATCCCATGGCCGGGAAGGCGCAAGGCAACCGGGGTGGTGTCTGGCTGCGCTGGGCTGCGCTGCTGGCCTTCGGCACCGGGTTCGGGTACGTCGAGGCAGCGGTGGTCACGTACCTGCGCCGGGTCATCGGCTACCACGCCGGATACCACGTGGGTGCCCAGAGGGTCTACCTCGACCTCGGCGTGATCGCCTTCGTCCAGCCGCAGCACTCCGTGCTCGTCGACCCGGTGCTCACCCAGGTGGAGGTCGCTCGGGAGGCGGCGACCATCCTCATGCTGGTGGCGATCGGGGTCGTCGCGGCCGAGACGTGGGGTCGGCGGCTCGCGGCGTTCTTCATCGCGTTCACGGTGTGGGACCTGACGTACTACCTGTTCCTGCGCGTGATCGACGGGTGGCCCACGAGCCTGCTGGATATCGACGTGTTCTTCCTGATCCCGGTCACGTGGGTGGGTCCGGTCGCGACCGCCGTGGTGGCGTCGGCGGTGGTGCTGGTGGTCGCGTCACGGGTGTACCTGACCGGTGGTCGCCGACGCGTCGACAGCGCGCCGGGGCCGTCGTGACCGGCCCTCGACGCCGTGCCACACTGCGGCGATGAGCATCAGCGGCGGCGAGGTGGACCCGGGCGCGCCGGGTGGTCCAGCGCCCGGAGCACCGGGACGGCTGGAGAATCGCGTGCTGCCGGCGTGGCTCCGGCCCACCGCGCACGAGAGCCGTATCCCGGTCGCCCTGGCGATCCTGGTCGCCGCCGGCCTCCAGCTGTTGCTCTCGCAGCAGTTCACGCTGATCCGGCCGCGGTGGCTGCTGCCGTCGCTGGAGATCGCCCTGCTGGCGACGCTGACCGCACTCAGCCCGACACGGCGCACCCGCTACACCCAGATCGGCCGCTACCTCAGTCTCCTGCTGGTCGCGATCATCTCGTTCGACAACGGGTTCAGTGCGCTCCTGCTCGACATGGGCCTGATCAACGGGACCGCGGGGAACCAGGCGTCCCCCCTGCTGGCGTCGGCGGTCGCGATCTACCTGACGAACGTCATCGCCTTCGGCATCTGGTACTGGGAGCTGGACCGGGGCGGACCGTTCGCCCGTGCTGCGGCGCTCAACCCGTATCCCGACTTCCTGTTCCCGCAGATGACCCAGCACCAGCTCGCGTCCGAGCACTGGGAGCCCCGCTTCGGGGACTACCTCTATGTCAGCTTCACCAACGCCACGGCGTTCTCTCCCACGGACACGATGCCGTTGCCGCGGTGGGCCAAGGGACTCATGTCCGCGCAGAGCGCGATCGCCCTGTCCACCACGGCTCTCGTGATCGCGCGCGCGGTGAACATCCTCAGGTAGAGGTCCCGGTCCTCGTGCTGCGGACCGCGCGGCCCCGTCGTGACCGGCGGGCACCGACCTGGCCGGACGGGTCGGGGGCTTTGGAGGCCGACGCGCGATGACGGTATCGTGGCCCCGCAAGGTGCCCGTCGTTAGCTGAGGCTCCTTCGCGGAAACATGCCAGCGACCCCGAACGTCCAGAGACGCCCCGGGTCAGGACAGGCTATCCCGACCTAAGGGGTAGCTCCGATTGGCTCCCGCCCCGGCGGGTCGACGCCGCGAAGTGCCAAAGGTCTTACGAGGACGAGGAATCCCAGATCGCTCGATCTGACCTCGCGCGCGTGCCTCGCGGAGCGAGAGGAGCGCGTCGATGAACGAGAGCCATAGTCCGCGTCTCCTGCTGGTGCCGACCGCGCTCTAGGCGCCGGGCCATACGCCCCTGGGTCGTCGCTGCGACGCTCGACGAGGTCGAGGTCGCACGGACCCTCTCGCGCACGGACGCAGGAGAATCGCCGCCCGCTCGACCACCTCAGACCGATCCGCACGTCCGCGCGGAGGGCAGGTTGACATGACCAGCGACACGAGCTCCACCTCGGCACAGCGCGAGACCGCCGTGCTCGACTCCGCGCACCTCGGAGACATCGAAGGCGCACTCGGCACGATCCGGTTGGGTGACGACGCACCACGCACGCGCCTGTCGGCGAAGTTCCGCACCCTGCTGGCGATCGTGGGGCCCGGCCTGATCGTGATGGTCGGCGACAACGACGCCGGTGCGTTCGGCACCTACACCGAGGCGGGTCAGAACTACGGCACGCGACTGCTGTGGACCCTGCTGCTGCTCGTGCCCGTGCTGTACGTGAACCAGGAGATGGTGCTGCGCCTGGGCGCCGTGACCGGGGTCGGCCACGCCCGCCTCATCCTGGAGCGGTTCGGGAAGTTCTGGGGCGCGTTCAGCGTGATCGACCTGTTCATCCTCAACGCGCTCACGATCGTCACGGAGTTCATCGGGATCAGCCTGGGCCTGCGCTACCTCGGCCTCCCCCAGGTGCCTGGGGTGATCGTCGCCGCGGCCGTGATCGTCGCCGCCGTCAGCACGGGATCGTTCCGCCGGTTCGAACGCGTCAGCATGGCGCTGGTCGCCGGATCGCTCCTGCTGATCCCGATCTTCTTCATGGTGCACCCGAGCGCCGGCCAGGTCGCGCACGACATCGTCATCCCGGGCCTGCCCGCCGGCGTGCAGCTGTCGACCGTGATGCTCCTGATCATCGGGATCGTCGGCACGACGGTCGCACCGTGGCAGCTGTTCTTCCAGCAGTCGTACGTGATCGACAAGCGCATCACGCCGCGGTTCATGAGCTACGAGAAGGTCGACCTGTGGATCGGGATCGTGATGGTGATCGTCGGCGCCGGCGCCATCATGACGTTCACGTACACCACGTTCGCCGGCCGGCCGGAGCTCGGCCACTTCACCGACGCCTTCGGGGTCGCCCAGGGTCTGGGTCGGTACGTCAGCCGTGCCGCCGGGGTCTTGTTCGCGATCGCGCTCATCGACGCGTCGATCATCGGCGCTTCGGCCGTCGGGCTCTCGACGTCGTACGCGATCGGTGACGTGCTCGGGTTGAAGCACTCCCTGCACCGGAAGCTGAGCGAGGCGAAGGGCTTCTACGCGGTGTTCGCCGGGCTGCTCGCCGTGGCCGCCGTCGTCGTCCTGATCCCCGGGAGCCCCCTCGGACTCCTCACCGTCGGGGTCCAGACCCTCGCCGGGGTGCTGCTCCCGTCGGCCACGGTGTTCCTGCTGCTGCTGTGCAACGACACCCAGGTGCTCGGTCCGTGGGTCAACGGCCGATGGCTGAACGTCTTCACCTCGCTCGTCGTCGCCGTGCTCGTGATGATGTCCATCGTGCTGACGGCGAGCGTGCTGTACCCGTCGATCACGGCGGGCACGATCCTGTGGATCCTCGTGGTCGGCAGCCTGCTCGCCGTCGCGGCGGGGGTGGGTCTCGCGGTCCACCGGCGGCGCCACCCGGCACCCGAGGTGGTGCGGGTCGACAAGAGCCTGCGCGCGAGCTGGCGGATGCCACCGCTCACCCTCCTCACGTTGCCCGAGCTCTCCGCGAGCCGGCGCGTGGGCCTCACCGTGCTGCGGACCTACCTGCTGATCGCGATGGCGCTCGTGGTCGTCCGGGTCGTGCAGCTCGCGCTCGGCCACTGAGCGATCGCCCCCTACCCTCAAGTCATGCGCCGTCCGCGCTCACCACGTTCCGGAAAGGGCCTGGTCGTGAACTCCACCATCGATGAGGACGCTGCACCCCCCGTCGTCTACCTGTCCTCCCTGCTCAAGCACCCGGTGGTCGACACGAAGGGCAAGCAGCTCGGCAAGCTCGCCGATGCCATCATCAGGCTGAGGGCGGACGGGTACCCCCAGGTCAGCGCGCTCGTCGTGCACGTCTCGTCCGGCGTCGTGTACGTGCCGATCGGCGACGTCTCCGCCATGAACGAGGAACAGATCGAGCTCTCCTCGGCGCGGCTGGACGTGCGTCCGTTCGAGCGCCGGGCGGGAGAGGTCCTGCTGCGAGCGGACGTGCTCGGCCACCGCCTGATCGACGTCGAGCGTGCCGCTCTCGTCAGGGCCAACGACATTCTGCTGACCCACGCCGCGGGCCAGTGGATCGTCACCGGCCTCGAGGTCCGCGGGCGCGGGTGGTGGGGCGGGTCGAAGACCGACGGACCCCACCGCTCACGCGACTGGCGGTCGTTCGAAGCCCTGATCGGGCACGAGCCCTCGGTCCTCGTGCGGTCCTCGTTCGGTCAGCTCCAGCGGCTCAAGGCCGCCCAGATCGCCGACCTGATCGAGACCGCGTCCGTCAAGGAGCAGGACGAGCTCCTGACCCAGGTCCACGGGGATCCCGAGCTCGAGGCCGACGTCTTCGAAGAGCTCGACGAGGACCGGCTCACCCAGCTCCTCCGGACGCGCAGCGCCGAGGACGTCGCGTCCGTCCTGGACCGGATGCGTGCCGACGACGCCGCCGACGCCATCACCGATCTGCCCCAGGACCGCCGCCAGGCCGTCCTCGACCTGCTGAACGAACCTCAGCGCATCAGGGTCATGAACCTCCTCGGCTACCACGACGCCACGGCGGGCGGGCTGATGGGCGTCGAGTTCGTCCGGATCTCCGAGGACGCGACCGTCGACGACGCGATCGCCCTGATCCGCGCGGCGACGAGTCATCAGCCCGAGGCCTTGACCAGCATCTTCAGCGTGGACGACGACGATCGGCTGGTCGGCGCCATCAGCCTGGTCCGGGCGCTCCAGGTCGCCCCGGAGTCGCTGCTGCGCGATGTCGCGGAGTCCGACCCCGTGCACGCCGCACCCCAGGACGACATCGTCGACGTGACGACCCGGATGGCCGACTTCAACCTCCTCGTGCTGCCGGTGCTCGACGAGCACGGACGCATCATCGGCGTGGTGACCGTCGACGACGCGCTCGAGGCCGCGCTGCCCCAGGACTGGCGGCGCCGCGAACCGCAGCCGCACGTGTCGTCGACCTGAGTCGGGGCGCCCGCGGTGGGGGCGCTCACGGCGTGATCGTCAGCGTGACCCCCGCGCTCGTCGAGCCGGTCAGGGTGGCGGTCTGCCCGTAGGCGGCGGTCAGGGTCGACGCGCCCGCGGCCCAGGTCGCGGTCGTCGTGCCCGGCACCGTGAGGGTGGCCGTGCCGGCGCTGACCGCCCCGGTGCCGAGGCTGACCCCGTTCCGGCTGAACGTGACGGTGCCGGAGCCCACGGTCCCGGTACCGCCCGTGACCGTCGCCGTCAGGACGATCGGCGTCGACACGCCTGCCTTGAACGTGCTGGTGTCCGAGGTCAGCGTCGTCGTGGTCGGGTAGCGGACGACGACGCTCGTCGCGGCGGACGTCGAGCCCGTGATGGTGGTCGTCCCGTTGAACGTCGCGGTGAGCGACGACGTGCCACCGGCCCAGGTCGCCGTCGACGGCGTGAGGGCGGCGCTCCACGTCGAGCCGCTCTTGGCCAGTGCGACGTCCCCGAGCGAGACGCCGTTGCGCAGGAACGTCACCGTGCCGCCCGACAACCCGGAGCCGTTGCCCGACGTGGGGGTGACCGTCGCGGTCAGGGTGAGGGCGTCGCCGGCGTTGATGGTGCCGGACGACGACGCCAACGTGGTCGCCGTGCCGATCTGCGAGAGCGTGAAGGAGGTCGTGACCTCGGTGGCCGTCGTGGTCGCCGCGTCGGCGGCCGCCGACGTCGGGGAGATCTGCCACCCGGCGACGCTCGGCGTCACCGTGTAGTCCGAGGTCCGGTCGACGTAGACGACCTCGGCGCCGGTGTCGATGCCCGCGGTGCCGGAGTAGACCGTTGCCCCGCCCGGCGACCTGCGCGTGATGGTGAACGGCATCGACGGTGCACCGGCCACCGCCGAGGTCGCGGTCACTCGCACGCGCATCTCGGAGACCGTGACGTTCGCGCTGGTCGCACCGTCGGCGACGGCAGCGGTGTAGGTGCCGACGTGCCCGGCGGGTCCGGAGACGGTGGCCGTCCAGGCGCCGGGGGGCACCTGGTTGAACGTCGTGGCGAAGGTGTTCGTCCCGGTGCGCACGGCCGGTTGCGCCGCGAGCGACAGCCCTCCGGCGGGGTTCGGGTCGAGGGCGACCAGGGCGCCCGTGAGGTCGAAGCCCTGGGTCGAGGTGACCGTGACCGTCACCTGACGGGACGCCACGTAGAGCACGATGTCGGCGGAGAGAAGCTGACCCGAGCTGAGCGTGACGGCCCTGGTCGTCGGGCTGTAGCCGGTGGCGCTGACCACGAGCGAGTAGGTGCCGTCCGCGATCCCGGTGATCGTGAACGCCCCAGCGGTGGTGGTGGTGCTCGTCACGAGGGCACCCCCTGTCGCGTGCAGCTCGACCGTCGCACCGTCGAGCGGCGTGGCGGCGGCCGCACCCGCCTGACCGGACACGGTGCCGGAGATGGTGTTCGTCCGCGTCGCGATGGGCAGGCTGAGCGTCGTGGGCTCGCCCGCGGCAACGGTGATGTTGACGGTGAGCGGGGAGAAGCCGCCGCCCGTGATCGACAAGGAGTACGTGCCGGGGTCGATGCTGGCGAACACGTACTTCCCGCCCGCGGGTGCGGTCGGGCACGTCGTGGACGGGACGGTGGTGCAGTTCTGCTCCGTGGTCCCGTCGACCCCGATCAGCGAGACGTCGAGCGCGTTGACGGCCGTCGAGCCCGGGTTCGCCGGGTCGTACATCGTGACGGACAGCGTGACGGGGAGCGCCTTCAGCAGGAGGTCCTGGGTGACGTCCGCGCCGCCGGTGATGGTCACCGTGGCGGACGTCGACCCGTCGGCGAAGCTGTAGCCCGGCGCCTGGACGGTGAGGGTCCACGTGCCGTCGCTGAGGCCCTGCGTCGTCGTCGTCCCGGTGATGCGGTAGCTGCCGGACGTGTCGGTGGTCGCCGTGAACACCTGGCCACCGGCCTGCGCCGCACGGATCCCGACCCCGGCGAGCGTGCTGGTGACACCGCTCGACCGCTGGACGGACACGGTGCCGCTGATCGCCCCCAGCTTGACGACGGTCACGGGGATCGGCGTCGACTGCCCGGCGGCCACGGTCACCGAGAACGTGTCGAACTGGTAGCCCGCGGCCTGGACGAGCACCTGGTAGGTGCCGCTCGCCATCTGGCCGAAGGAGACCGAGCTGGTGCCCGGGATCGCGGCCGTCGTGATGTTGCCGGAGCCCGGGCGGATGAGGGTGACCACCGGGTCCTGGACCGCGGTGCCGGGAGCGGCGCCGGTCACGACGGAGACCGTGAGATCCCCGAACCTCGGGAGGTCGAACGCGACCGGGGTGAGCGCCGTCGGGAGCACCGGCACCGTGAAGGTCACGGTGCGTGGGTCGAAGCCTGCGAGAGACGCGGTCACCCGGTACGAGCCGGGGCGCACCAGCGTGCCGCCCGCGGGATCGGTCGGCTGCGACGGGTCGGACCAGACCAGCGTCGCCTGGCCCGGTGTCCCGGTCGCCACCGCCTGCAGGCCCGCGTTGCTCGTGCCGGGCGGTCCCTGGTCGACCACGAACGTCGTGGCGGCGATCTCGGCGGCCGTCGGTGCGGGTGCACCCGTGAAGGTGATCGTGCCGGCGAACGACCGTCCCGTCGGTTCGAGCACCAGGGGAGACGTGAGGTCGGCGATGGCGACGTTCGTCCGGGTGAGGGTGCGGTACGGCGCCGCCCCACCGCCGACGCCCGGGTAGGACACCGTGACGTTCACCAGGTCCGTGACCAGGGGGAGGAAGACCTTCGACGCCGAGTCGACCTCCGCCTGCGTCGCGACGACCTGGAACGTGCCGTCCGCCGCCGTCGTCGCCGTCGCGGAGGTCGTCACCGGGACGAGACCCGAGTAGCCGGTGATCCCGGTGAGCTGGACGGTCGCTCCGGCCACCGGGCTGAACGCCGTCGCGGCGAGCTGGGTGACGACCGTGCCGCCGAACGCGCTGCGAGGGCGCGTGAGCACCACCTGGGTCGAGATCTCCTGGTTGTTGCCGACGGTGATGTCCGCCGAGGACGCGGTGAGCTGCACGGCCGAGGTCGCGCCGGGCGGCACCGTGGTCCAGGAGATGTCGAACCGGTAGGAGCCGGCGGGGAGGTGGGTGACGACGACCTGGCCGTCGGCGCCCGTCGTCCACGGCGTGGCGGGGGGCGTGTACGTCCCCGCGGAGAGGCGCACCGCGGTCACGACGGCACCGGTCGCCGGCAGCAGCGCGGTCGTCCCGCTGTCCGAGAGGACGGTGACGGCGACCCTGGCCTGCCGGTCCATCGTCGCGTCGTAGCGGCGTACGTCCCCGGGGTTCAGGACGACCGCGACCGGCGCCACGGGCAGGTACTCGTCGTCACCCGGGATGACGGAGACGTCGAACGACCCGCTGCCGAGCCGTTCGAGGTCGTACGAGCCGTCGGGCTTGGTGGCGGCGCACTTGGCGCCGCCGGTGACCGTGCAGGTGACGGTGCCGTCAGGCGCCGTCGTGATGGTGCAGGGCCCGAGCGTGCCGGTGGACCCGGTCGGGCGGGCGACCACGCAGGTGCCGGCCGGTACCGCGCCGACGCGCGTGAGGATGGTCCCGACGACCGACGGTGACGGGTACAGGGCCACCTGCGCCGCCTCGACGGTCTGGCCCATCGGGACCTTGACCTGGACGGTGCCGGGCTCGTACCCGGGAACCGAGATCGTCACCGTGTACAGCCCGGGCAGCAGCCCGGTGCTCCCGGGAGCCGGGATGACGTACTCGAGGTCGGGGGCCGACGTCACCGTGATCGTGCGCGTCGTCCCGTCGGCGGCGGGCGCGGTCATCGTCGCCGTGATCTGGCAGACCTCGGGCTTGCCGCTCGCGTCGACGCCGAGGTTGGTGCACGTGATCTGGCCGTTGGTGCGGGCGTCGGAGACCCGACCCCGGATGACCGACGTCGAGAGCAGGCCGGAGCCGGGGATCGGGGTCATCTCGAGGTCGGTGCTCGCGGCCGACCCGGCGACCACCGTGACCGGCGCGAACGCGTCGAGGTGTCCGAACAGCTGGGCAGAGAGCACGTACGTGCCCGGCGCGATGCCGTTGAAGCGGAACGTCCCGTTCGCGTCGGAGGTGCTCATCGTCTTGTAGGTGTTCGTGCCGTCGGTCAGCGTGAGCCCGGCCCCGCCGAGACCCGTCCCACCGGGGTCGCGGACGGTGCCCTGCACGACGCCCGTCGACAGGCCGAGCCGCACATCGAGCTGGGCCGCCGAGGCCCCGGTGCCGAGCTGCACCTGCGTGGTCTGCGACGCGTACCCGGGCCCGCTCACCGTCACGGTGTACGTCGACGGCACGGGCAGGTTCGCGAGCACGAACGTGCCGACCTGGCCGGACGTGACGGTCGAGGCGGTGCGGGTCGTGGTCCCGTCGGTCGCGGTGACCGTGAGCCCGCCGAGGCCGCTGATCGCCCCGAGGGCGTCCGGACCGGTCACGGTCCCGGCCAGCGAGGCCACGCCGTGGGTGAGGGCCAGGTCGACGACCGCGGCCCCGCCGGCGGTCAGGGACACGAGCTGGGACTGCGCGCCGAAGCCGGTGCCGGCGGCGGTCACCAGGTAGGTGCTCGGGGTCGAGAGCCCGTCGACCGACCAGGCGCCCACGGCGCCCTGGGTCGCGCTGCTCGTCGTCACGACGTTGGTCCCGTCGGTGATCGTCACGCTCACGCCGCCGAGCGGACCGTCCGGGCCGGTGATCTGCCCGGACATCCGACCGGCCCCCGCTACCATCGCGATCTTCAGCGGCGCCGCGGCGGCCTCGGCACCGGTCATCTCGAAGCGCTGGGTCTCGAACCCGGGCTTGGACACCGTGATGAGGTAGTTGGACTGCGCCGACATCCCGGCGACCGCCCAGGTCCCGTCGTTGAGGGACGACGTGCTGCGCGCCGCGTCGGCCGGGCCGGTCGGCTGCAGCAGGAGTGACGAGGCGGCGATCTTGCCGAACGCGCCGCCACCCGTCGGGTTGCTGGTCAGGGCCGCGTTGACGATGGTCGCACCGGTGCCTGCCGCGGCCGCGCTGGTGGAGCCCGCGGTGGCTCCTGACCCGGCTGTGCCCGCAGTGCTGCCGATGAGCTGGCTCGCGGGCACGACGGAGACGGTGAACCCCGCGGGATCGGCCGCCGTGATGATGCCCCCGATCCGGACGCCGGACTGCGCGCCGCCAGCGCCGCCAGCTCCGGCAGACCCGCCGCTCGCGCTCCCGCTCCCGCTCCCGCCCGCGCCTCCGGCGCCACCGGCAGACGGCGTCGCGCTCGGAGCGACCTGGCTCCCCGCGGGGGCAGCCGCGGTCGACTGGTTCGTGCGGTGGGAGAGCCAGGGGAGGCCGATCGCGACACCCGTGACCCATAGCGCGACGACGGCCAGCATCGCGACCACGCGCAGGGCACCGGCGGGGAACATCGGGCGTGCGGTCAGCACGCCCTGGGCGCGCGCGGGGGCCTGGTCGCCGTGCGCGAGCACCGAGTACGCGGCACGGCTGCGGTGCCCGACGAGGCGTGGTCGGGCCACCGACAGGCGCACGGGCAGGCGCACCGTGGTGTGCGCGGGGACGGTCACGACCTGGCCCGCGAGGTCGATGCGCAGCTCGCTCGGCGCGCCGCTGTCCACGAGCACCGCGGCCGGGTGCTCGCCGCTGTTGCTCAGGACGACGGTCACGCGCCGGGAGAACACCGCGGTGGCCTCGGCCGGCTCGATGCTGAGGACCACCGTGCTCGGCGCGTCGACCGTGAGGGCGGCGTCGAGCATCGTGACGGGGCCGCCGGGACCCCCCGGCACCTGCGCCTGGACGGCGAGCGCGAACGCGTACGTGCCGGGGACCGCTCCGCGGGCGATGCCGATGGTCAGCTCGACGGAGACCGTCGCGTCGGCAGGGACGGCCGCGACGCGCACGGGCTGCGAGTGCCACTCACCGTCGAGGCCGATCGCGGAGACGGACAGGTCGCGCGGACCGTCGGCGAGGTTGCGCACGTGCACGCGGGCGATGGCGGACTGCCCGGAGGGCGCGTGGGTCCCCGGCTCGACCGCGACGCTCACGGTGGGCCTGCCTGGTGTCGGTGCGTTCATCGGCTCGTCATCCCTCATGGCCCGGGGATCGTGATGTTCTGGGTCAGCTGCTGGCTCGGGTTCAGCGTCACCGGGGGCGACGTCGCGACCGCTGCGGCGTTCGCGGACGGCTTCACCTCGAGGATGTAGAACGCCGGTGCGTCGACGTCGACGAACGAGTACGCGCCCGAGCCGTCGGTCGTGGTGGTCGCCACCGGCGCCGCGGCCGTGCCGTAGTCCGACGCGAGGTACAGGTCGACCTCGGCGCCGACCGTCGGGACGCCTGCCTTGTCGATGACGCCACCGATCGACGCGGGGGAGACGAGCACCGGGTCGAGGGTCTGGACCTGGCCAGCGACGAGCGTCACGATCATCGACGTCGGGCGGGTCCCCTTGCGGCTGAACGTCACGGTGTACGTCCCCGGCGGCAGGTTCTGCATGACGAACGACCCCACCGCGCTCGGCGGCGTCGACGCCGACGTCACGGCGAACTGCGCCTGCCCGGAGCTCGCGGCGATCTGCACGTTCCCCGTCGGCGTCGCGGTGCCGCCACCCGCCGGGCTCTGCGTGACGGTCCCGACGAGCTGCGCGGTCGCGAGGCGCATCTTCACGCTGACCGCGGTCGCGCTCGACGCCCCCGCCGTCACGTGACCGAACCCGTCGATGCTCACCGACAGCACCTGGGACTCGAGGTCCGCGCGGGAGAACGTCACGGTGTACGTGCTCGGGATGTGCAGGCCGGAGATCGCCCAGGACCCGACAGGCGCCTGGCTCTGCGTGACCGTCTGGCGCGTGTCGGCGCCGTCGCTGACGGTCACCGTCACCCCGCCGGTCCCGTCCGGGGTGGTCGCCGTCCCGGAGAGCGTGCCGGCCGCGGCGCCGAGCGTGACGGCGACCCCGGTGAGCTGCTGCGCGGGACCGAGGTTCAGGTTGAGGGTCGCCGACGCATAGCCGGGCGCACTGATGACGACGGTGAACGTCCCGGGCGTCGGGAGCCCGCGCAGCGTGAACCCGCCCGGGGTGTCCTGGGTGAGGGTGACGGTGCGCACCGACACCTGGCCGAACGTGGCCACGACCGTGGCACCGGGGATCGGCCCGCCCGCGCCGGACACGACGCCCGAGATCGTCCCGTCGCCCTCGAGGAGCTGGACCTCGATGCCCGTCCGGTTCTCGCCCGCGGCGACGTCGATGCGTTGCACCTGCGTGCTGTAGCCGGTCTCCGTCGTCACGAGGTCGTAGACCGCCGGCGACGGGACCTGGTCGAGCGTGAAGGTGCCGTCGGCGCCGACCGGGACGCTGCGGACGACGGCCCCGGAGGTGGCGGTCGCCGGCGCCTCGCCCGGCACCGGCGCGACGTTGCCGGCCAGCGGTGCGACGTCGAGCGGCAGCTCGAGCCGGACGACGGCGCCGGCGAGGTTCGTGCCCGTCACGGTGCCGGAGACGCTCGCGGGCACCCCGCCGACGAGCACGGCCAGGTCGGTGACGTCCTGCCCGGCGGCCAGGGTCACGAGCTGGGCCTTCGCCGCGGTCGCCGCCGACGGGTACCAGACCTCGGCGAAGCCGGCGGCCCGGAACCGCAGCGCGTACGACCCGGCCGGCAGCGATCCGATGTGGAACGCACCCGAGGCGTCGGTCGCCGTCGTGGCCACCGGGGCGGTGGTGTCCGACTGGTCGAACGCGTCCACGGAGACGCCGACGACGCCGTCGCCCGTCGAGAGCAGCCGCACCTGGCCGCCAAGTGCGGACGTCCCGGTCGTGGCCTTCTGCGTCCGCGCCTGGGCGACCTGGAGCGCGAGGTCCCGGTCGGCGGCCGACCGCTGCACGACGCCGCCGAGCGCGGTCGTGATGACGATCGCGAAGATCGAGATCGCGACGAGCAGGCCGAGCATCGCGAGGACCCCGCGACCGAGGACGGGCTTCTGGACGAACGCCCCCATCGCGGCCGGGGGACCGGCGGCCGGAGCCTCGGCCGCGAGCTGCTGGACCTCCGCCGCCGGTGCCGGTGCGGGGGCGCCGCTCGGGCCCGGGCCCGGCCACGCAGCCATCGCCGGCGTCGCGCGGTTCTCCATG
>DATKTF010000038.1:0-3683 GCA_035531255.1 Cellulomonadaceae bacterium | reverse complement strand
CAGCGTTGGTCCTGCTGCTGACCGCCGCCCCGGGCGAGCAGCGCACCCTCGCGCGCGCCGTGCAGGACGCCGCACAGGCCCGCGCCGCGCAGCACCCGGCGTACCAGCTTGTCGCCGACCTGGCACTCCATCACCCCGGCGACATCGGCCTGGTCGTCTCGGTGTTCCTGAACGCCCTGCGCCTCGAGCCCGGGGAGGCCGTGTTCCTGGGTGCGGGGACGCTGCACTCCTACGTCCACGGGCTCGGCGTCGAGCTGATGGCCACCTCGGACAACGTGGTGCGGGCGGGGCTGACCACCAAGCACGTCAACGTGCCCGAGCTGCTGCGCTTGACGGACTTCACACCCGGCGCCCCCGCGAAGCTGGACCCTCGCGCTGGTACGGGCAGCTCGCTGACGTTCTCGGTGCCGGTCCCGGACTTCGCGCTGTGGACCCTCACCGGGCCCGCGCCCGACCCGGTTGACGGCCCGCCGGCGGGCGCCCGGATCGTCCTGTGCGTTCGGGGGCGAGCCGCGGCTACCTGCGGCCGGCACACGACAGACCTGCGAGCGGGGGAGTCGGTCTTCGTCCAGGACGGCGACGGGCCGTTGACGGTGACCACCTCGGGGATCGTCGCCGTGGCCCACCAGCCGGGCGTGCGCTGAGGTGCTCGTGCCGCACATCTGCATGTCAGGAGAGGGTTTCGCCCGGTCCACGACACGCAGGAGTGAACGCCATGAGCGCACGGCCTACCACGATGATGAGGGCCCTGGCGGCCTGCGTGCACGGCAACGTTCCCGCCCTGGTCAAGGGCGGTCCGGGGGTCGGCAAGACTGCGAAGCTCGAGGCCGTCGGTAACTCCTGGGGTCACCACGTCGAGACGATCAGCGCCGGGTCGCGTGAAGCGGTCGACTTCATGGGCCTGCCGATGGAGAAGGATGACGAGGTCGTGTACTCCACGCTCTCCTGGGCGAAGCGCCTCGCCGCCGCCACCAAGGGGCTGCTGGTCGTCGATGAGATCACCACCGCCCAGTCCACGTTCAAGGCGTTCCTGCGGATCCTGCAGGAGCGGTACGTGGGGGAGTTCCACCTGCCCGACTCGGTCGCGATCGTCGCGATCTGCAACCCGCCGGAGATCGCCGTCGACGGGGTGGACCTGCCAGCCCCCGTCGCGAACCGTTTCATCCACCTGGACTGGCACCTGGACCGGGTCGAATGGCTGGACAACGTCGGCACCGGATTCGCGGACGTGCCCACGGCCGCGGTGTCCACCTACCTGACCGCGGGGGCCAACGCCGACCGCGCACGTGCCGTCAACCTGGTCACCGGGTTCCTGCGTTTTCGCCCCGACCTGCTGGACGCGATGCCCACCGACCCGGACGCGCAGTCCGGTGCGTGGCCTTCCCCCCGGTCGTGGACCAACGCGATCGACGCCCTCACATGGGTCCCGACCGACGACGACGACGCCCGCGACATGATCCTGATCGGCGCCGTCGGCAAGCCTGCGACCGTCCAACTTCTCACCTGGCTGGCGATGTCCGACCTGCACGACCCGGTGGCCGTGCTCGCCAACCCGAACATCGTCGGGTGGACCACCGAGCGCCCCGACCGGCTGTTCGCCCTGCTGGGTGCGATCATCACCCTGGCCGCGTTGGAGGGCGACGCCACCACCTGGCGCCAGGCCCTGCGGGTGACGGTCGCGTGCGCGCGCGCCGGACGACCGGACGTGGCAATGCCCGCGGCCCGCACCCTGGCGAACTCCCCGCACGGGCGTGACGGTGTGCCCGCCGACTTCAAGGACGCGTTCAGCGACCTGTTCATCCGCACCGGGCAGGTCGTCTCGCAGGCCGTGGCCGCATGAGCGCGGGCGCGTCCGTGGTGCTCACCCCCACACAGGAACTGATCATGGACACCCTGGCGGCCCGGTACCGCACCGGGGAGAACCAATGGACGTTCACCTCCCGGGTCACCCCGGCGTTGCGTGCCCTGGAGGATGTCGGGTACGTGGGCCTGATGGGCGGGGTGACGGCGAACACGATCCGCGCGTCGCTGACCGAGGCGGGCCGCCTCGAGTGGCTGTCCGCGTCGTGGGTGCCGCCGCTGGTGACCTTGGACCGCTCCGACGTGGTGAACGCGCTGCGCACCCGGTGCGAGGAGCTCGCCGCGCAGGCCGAGGCCACCAGGCGGGGCCACATGGCCCTGGCCGAGCTGAACGACTCCTACCGCGCCGTGCTCGGGGCGATCGCCCGAGTCGCCCAGGAGGAGGAGTCCACCGCGCTCGCCCAGGTGGTCCTGAAGCTGATCGACGCCGTCAAGGCCACGCTGTGAAACGCCGCCGGGTGCCAGGGACGTCCCCGGTCACCTGCTCGTTCTGCAAGCAGGCGCGCGCGGGTCACGTGATCGTGAAGTCGGCTCGCTACGGCGGGCGGACCGTGTGCGACACGTGCTGGCCGACGCTGACGCCCGACCGCACCGACGACGGGGCTTTGAGCGAGGCCGACCGTCAGACGTGGGGGCGGCTGTGAGCCCGATGCGCGCCGAGGTTGCCGCCGAGCTCGCGACCACGCGCCAGGTGCCCGTGATCGACCCGATGGCCCTGGAGCGCTGCGACCGGTGCGGGTTCCGAGCCCAGGCGATGACGCTGCACACGGGCGGTCTGCCGTTGTCGTGGTGCGGGCACCATCACCGTCAGCACGCGGTCGCCCTCGCGGCCGTCAGCGCCGTGTTTGTCAGCTGGGACCCGCCCTCCGGGTGATGGCGCGGTCAACCTGCGGGCCTGTCGCCCTGGCCGGTAGTGTATGTACACAGCGTCATGCCATTCACCGCGACGGAACGGAGATGGGCGCCGCCTCCGGGCCCGCTCCCACCCACGATGAGTCTTGCCACCGAGCACCCCACGAACGAGCTCGTGCTGACGCACCTGCCACTGGTCGGGTACGCCGTGCAGTCCCTAATCGGGCGACTGCCGCTTCACGTGGACCGCGCGGACCTGGCGTCCGCCGGGCATGTGGCCCTGGTGCAGGCGGCCCGAGCCTTCGACCCGTCCACGGGCGTTCCGTTCCACCGGTACGCGTCGCTTCGGATCCGCGGCGCCCTGCTGGACGAGCTTCGCGGCAGGGACTGGCTGAGCCGGTCAGCACGAACCGCCGCCAAGGACATGACCGACACCCGGGACCGTCTCGCCTCCCAGCTCGGACGCGTGCCGACCCGTGAGGAGATCGCGCACGTCATGGGGGTCTCCACGGCGGACGTCGACGCCGCGCGGGACGCATCCGTCTCAGGGGTCCTGAGCTTGGATGGCTTCACGTGCACGGTCCAGGAGAACCTGACGATCGACGGCGCGGCCACCCCGGAACAGCACGCGGTCGCCACCGAGCAGCTTGCGTTCCTGCGCGCCGGGGTCAGCACCCTGCCGGCGGTGATGCGTGACGTGATCGAGGGCACGTACTTCCTGGAACGCACCGACCTAGAGATGGCCGAAGCCACCGGGGTCACCCGCTCACGTGTCAGCCAGATCCGGGCCGCCGCGCTCGAGCTGCTGCGTGACGGCATGCACGCCAACCTCGACCCGGACCTTCTTGCCGCCGGCCCCAACCCGGGCGGGGTGCAGGACCGGCGCCGGCACGCGTTCTACGCGTCCATGGCCGCCCAGGCTGCAGCGAACGTCCACGGTGGCGTGGTCTCGACCCAGTCCCGGACGTCGG
>DATKTF010000037.1:0-3936 GCA_035531255.1 Cellulomonadaceae bacterium | reverse complement strand
CGTGTCGCCGGAGTGCGGTCCGGAGCCGGTCACGACCACCCCGAGGGCGAGGACGACGGCTGTCATGACGACGAGCGCGCGAGACAGGGCCACGATCGCCGGTGCGACGACGGGACGGGGGGCGCCGTCGCCGAGCCCATGACGTCGGACCAGCACGGTCGAGACCGACACGAGTCCCATCGAGATCAGCAGGTGACTGGCGACGATCGCCGGGTTGAGCTTGACGAGCACCGCGATCCCGCCGATCACGGCCTGCACCAGGACTCCGCCGAGGGGCACGAGGCCGAGGAGCCGGTACGAGCGAGCGCGCTCGCCGTTCGTCGAGACCACCACGGCGACGAGCAGGGCGACCACGATGAGGATCCCAGTGATCATCCTGTTCCCGAACTCGATCGCCGTGTGGTACGTGGCGGCGTCGACGTGCATCGGCGTGAAGTGACCCGGCTCGCACTGCGGCCACGTCGAGCAGCCGAGTCCCGAGGCGGTCAGCCGCACGGCACCGCCGGTGCCGATGATGACGATCTGCGCGACGAGGTTGGCGACGAGGGCCGGGTACGACCATCGTGCTCGCCACACCGCCCACCAGCCGTCGGGCGACGTGGCGGGGCTCAGGACCGGTGCGGAGGGCGTGCTCACGGGACACACCGTAGTCGGGGAAGTCGTGCACGGTCGCCGCGTCCGCAGCGCTGCGCTCCCGGCCGGATCACCGAGGAACCGTCACTGCCAACGGAACAGCCGACCAGCACCCCACGCGAAGGCCGCGGTCCACGCGACGAGGACGACCGCCGAGGCGATCGGAAGGGTGCCGTGCATGAGGGCGCCGCGCAGGCACTCGCCGAGCGCCCCCGATGGGAGCAGGAGCGCGAGGTGTGCGAGCGCCCCAGGGAGCCGACTCGCGGGGACCACGATGCCGCCGGCGACGGCGAGGAGCACGAGCACGAGGTTCGCCAGCGCGAGGACGCCCTCGGCCCGGAGGGTACCGGCGAGCAGGAGCGCCAGCGCGGTGAACGCCGCCGTCCCGAGCAGGATCCCGACGACGGCGACGGCCGCACCGGTCGCCACCGGATGCCAGCCGAGCCCGAGCGCCACCGCGCCGATGACCACGACCTGGACGACCTCGACCGCCAGCACCCCGAGGATCTTGCCCGCGAGAAGGCCGCCGCGACCGAGCGGCGTCGTCGCCAGGAGGCGGAGCACGCCGTTGCGCCGGTCGAACGCGGTCGCGATCGCCTGCGACGTGAACGACGTGCTCATGACCGCGAGGGCGATCACGCCGGGAGCGAAGAAGTCGATCCGGGTCGCTCCGGCCGTGCCGATCTCGATGACCGAGCTGCGCGTGAGACCGATGAGGACGAACACCGGGAGGATCAGCGTGATGAGCAGCTGTTCCCCGTTGCGCAGGATCATCTTCGTCTCGAACCCGGCCTGCGCGAGAACGCGGCGGAGCGCGGGCGCGGACGCCTGAACGACGGGGGACGGTGCGGCGGTCATCGCAGGCTCCTCCCGGTGAGATCGAGGAAGACGTCCTCGAGAGTGCGACGGCCGATGCTGAGACGGTTGACGAGGATGTCGTGGGATGCGCACCATCCCGCCAGCGCGGCCACCGTCGCGGGGGAGATGGGCCCGCTCACGGTGAAGTCGCCGTCGCCCTCGTGCTGGATGCGGTGCTCGGTGCCGGGGTCGTCCGGTCCGCCGTCGGCGAGCGCGTGGGCGAGCGAGGCGGTGTCCAGGTCCGGTCCGGCGGAGAACCGGAGGGTGGTGTCGTCGACCGCGCTCGTGAGCTCGCGGACCGACCCGCGAGCGATCACGGTGCCTCCGTCGACGATGACCACGGTGTCCGCGAGATCTTCGGCCTCGTCCATGAGGTGGGTCGTGAGCACGATGCTGACGCCCTCGGACCGCAGCTCGCGGATCAGGTCCCACACCGCGTGGCGGCTCTGCGGGTCCATCCCGGCGCTCGGCTCGTCCAGGAACACGAGCTCGGGGCGCCCGATGATCGCGGCGGCGAGGGCGAGCCGCTGGCGTTGCCCACCGGACAGACGACGCACCGTCGTCCGGGCGAACGAGGTGATGCCGAGGCGTTCGGCGAGCGGGCCGACGTCGAGCGGTGTCGCGTACATCGAGGCGAGGTGGCGCAGCATCTCGAGCGGGCGCACGCTGGTCGGCAGCCCGCCGTCCTGGAGCATGACGCCGACCCGGGGTCGAAGGGCGCGGGCGTCACGCTGCGGGTCGAGACCCAGGACGCGCACGGTCCCCGAGTCCGGGATGCGGAGTCCCTCGCAGCACTCGATCGTCGTCGTCTTGCCGGCACCGTTCGGCCCGAGGACCGCCGTCACCTGTCCCGCCGGGGCCGTGAGATCGAGCCCGGAGACGACCGTGCGGCCGTTGTAGCGCTTGACGAGCGCGCTGATCTCGACGGCGGGGGGGCACGACACGGTGCAGAGTCTAGGCACGCCCGCTGTCTTCCGCGCCGGGGTGCCTCCCGACGTTCCTGCCGAGGCGCCTCGGGCCCTGCCGAGGTGAGCCGGTGCCGCGGTCGACCGGCGCCGTGCGGGACGAGGTGAGGGTTGCCTTCCTTGCGTGGGACTATATTGGCAACAACTATGTTGACTATATCGAAGGCGATCAGGGCCGGCAGGACGTCTGGCCCCGGCAGACCGTGGTGGAGGTGGCGATGAGCACGACGGCGCTCGACGTGACCGCACACCGGTCGGACCACGACGGCGAGACGGGCGAGAACGACGAGTCCACGCGGGACCGCGTGCTCCAGATCGTCGCCTCCGACGGACCCGTCACGGCCGCCCAGCTCGCTCGTGGGCTGCGGCTGACGACGGCGGCGATCCGCCGGCACCTCTCGGTGCTCGAGGGTGCCGGTCGCATCACGGTCCACGAGCCGACGGCCTGCACGGGGCAACCGACGCCGCGTGGGCGTCCGGCCCGCCGGTACGTCGTGACCGGTCGGGGCCAGGCGGCGCTCTCGAACACGTACCCGGAGCTCGCGGGCCAGGCGTTGCGACTGCTCGAGGAGCTCGCGGGCCGCGGAGCCGTCATGGCGTTCGCGGAGCGGCGACTCGAGGACCTCGAGCGACGCCACGCCCCGGAGCTCGGCGCTGCGGGCGCCGACCTCCTCGCCCGCGTCCAGGCGCTCGCCTCGGGCCTGACCTCGGACGGCTACGCCGCGACCGCCCGCCCGATCCCCGGCATGGCGACCGTCCAGCTGTGCCAGGGGCACTGCCCGGTCCAGCAGGTCGCGGCCGAGTTCCCGGAGCTCTGCGAGGCAGAGACCCACACGTTCTCCCGTCTTCTCGGCGTCCATGTGCAGCGTCTGTCGACGCTGGCCGCCGGCGGTCACGTCTGCACGACGAACATCCCGATCGGCGCTCTCCACGTCCCTGCGGAAGGAATCTCATGACCGCTCCCACCGACAGCTCGCCCCTGACCCAGGACGAGGCCATCGCCTCGATCGGGTCCTACGGCTACGGCTGGCACGACTCCGACATCGCCGGCGAGACCGCGCGACGTGGCCTGTCCGAGGAGGTCGTCCGCAACATCTCGGCCCTCAAGAACGAGCCCGAGTGGATGCTCAAGACGCGCCTCAAGGGGTTGCGCCTGTTCGACAAGAAGCCCATGCCCAACTGGGGCTCGGACCTCACCGGGATCGACTTCGACAACATCAAGTACTTCGTCCGGTCGACCGAGAAGCAGGCGACGACCTGGGACGAGCTCCCGGACGACATCAAGAACACCTACGACCGTCTGGGCATCCCGGAGGCGGAGAAGCAGCGTCTGGTCTCCGGCGTCGCCGCCCAGTACGAGTCCGAGGTCGTCTACCACCAGATCCGCGAGGACCTCGAGGAGCAGGGCGTCATCTTCCTCGACACCGACACCGGGCTGCGCGAGCACCCGGAGATCTTCGAGCAGTACTTCGGCTCGGTG
>DATKTF010000036.1:0-5130 GCA_035531255.1 Cellulomonadaceae bacterium | reverse complement strand
TCTGCTGCTCGTCCTGCCGGAGATGTACGGGGTCGGCTACCCGGTGCTCGGCAAGAGCATCACCGGTGCGTACACGATCGGATTCCTCCTGCTGCTCCTGGTCGGCAAGATGGTCGCGACCTCGCTGACGATCGGCATCGGCGGCTCCGGCGGCGTGTTCGCCCCGAGCCTGTTCATCGGCGCGATGCTCGGGTCCGCCTACGGCCAGGTCCTCCACCTCATCGCACCAGGCGTCGCGGGATCGCCGAGCGTGTACGCCCTGATCGGCATGGGTGCCGTCTTCGCCGGCTCCGCCAAGGCCCCGATCACGGCCGTGATCATCCTGTTCGAGCTCACCGGCGAGTACACGATCATCCTGCCGATGATGGTCGCGATCGTGCTGGCCAGTGCGACGAGCCACCTGCTGGCCCGCGACAGCATCTACACGGTCAAGCTGCGCCGTCGCGGCGTGGACATCTCCATCTCACCCGAGGCCGAGCGGCTCGCCGCGATGACCGTCGAGCAGATCATGGAGCCGATCGGGGCCTGCCTGCGCGAGAGCGCACGCCTGCGCGACGCCGCCGACCTGCTCAGCCGCGCCCCGCACGGACAGATGCCCGTCCTGGACCCGCACGGACGCTACCGCGGCATCGCGACCGTCCGCGCCGCCGCCGACAGCCTCGCGGACGGCCAGCACAACCTCGCCACCGTCGCGTCCGTCGTCGAGCTGCCCGACGCCGTCCGGGTCACGGACAGCATCAGCGACGCGCTCGCCGCCCTCGAGCTCAGCGCCGGGGTCGTACCCGTCCTCGACGCGACCGGCGCGAACCTGGTCGGCTGGCTCAGCCATCAGCGCGTCCTCACGCTCCTGCACGGCGCCCCGGGCGACCTGCTCAGGACCGCGGACGCGTCCGCCTGACCCGGCGCCGACGGGGTGCGCGTCACCGGTCGTCACCGACCGACGACCCTGCCGGAGCCCTGCACGCGCGACGTCACGACCGCCTGGCCGGTGTGCGTGACCGACCCGCTGCCCGCGATCGCGACGGTCAGGGCCTCCGACGCGTCGAGCTCGGCGCAGCCCGATCCGGCCACGTCGACGTCCGCCGTCCTGCTCGTCATGGCCTCTGCGGCGTACGTGCCCGATCCGGTGATCAGGACGCGCTGGTGGTCGGTCCGTCCCGCGAGGCTGACGTCCCCCGAGCCCGCGACGGTGACGGTGACGTCGGGGGCGGTCACCCGGGCGACCTCGACGTGACCGGAGCCCCGTACCGTGATCGCGACCCGGTCGCCCGATGCGGCGTCGGCCGCCACCTCGCCCGAGCCGTCGACGGCGATCTCGTCGAGGTCGTCCACCACGAGGTGGTACGTCACACCGCCGGTGCGCACCCAGGCGCTGTCGACGTCGAGCACCAGGACGCCGTCACGCACGTCGCTCGTCACGTGCGGCAGCACGTTCTCCGGTGCGGTCACGGTGAGGCTCGGGACGTCGCCGTGCTCGATCGTCAGGCTGCCGGCGGAGGCCAGCCGGACCGCGCTGACGGTACCGACGGTGCGGAGGTCGGTCGTGCTCGGGCCGGCGGTCGACGGGCCGCACCCGGCCAGGGCGAGCATCAAGACCCCGACGGTGGCGGCAGTCAGGGCGAGCACCGATCGGACAGTCATGGTGACCTCGTGGTGGTGACCGACGCGGGCGGTCCGCGTCCCGTCCACTGTCGCGGTACCGCGGCACGGCGCACATCGGGCATCACCCTGGCCTCACCCTGAAACGCCCCTGAGCGAGCACGGATCGAGCCCCGACGCGCCCGCACGGCCGGGTTGCCCGACGCGTCAGTCGAAGACGTCGTCCTCGGCCGTCGCGCCGCGCACAGCTCCGCGAAGGACGGTGGCGCGCCCCGCCTCGAGCCGCGCCACCGGGATGCGGAACGGGGAGCACGAGACGTAGTCGAGCCCGACCGAGTGGAAGAAGTGGATGGACTCCGGGTCGCCGCCGTGCTCGCCGCACACACCGAGCGTGAGGTCCGGGCGTGTGCGTCGGCCTTCCTTGACGGCCAGTCGCACGAGCCGCCCGACCCCGTCGACGTCCAGGCTCTCGAACGGCGACACCGTGAACACACCCTTGTCGAGGTACGCGGCGAAGAACGCCGCCTCGACGTCGTCGCGCGAGAACCCCCAGGTCGTCTGGGTCAGGTCGTTGGTGCCGAAGGAGAAGAACTCGGCGGCCTCCGCGATCCGGAACGCCGTCAGGGCGGCGCGTGGCAGCTCGACCATGGTGCCGATCGGGATCGTGAGGTCGAGGCCCGCCGCTGCGGCGACCTCGGTGATGATGCCGTCGCACTCGTCGCGGATCAGGTACAGCTCCATCACCGAGCCGACGAGCGGCACCATGATCTCGACCTTCGGGCGCCCACCCGCTCGCAGGCGTTCGACCGCCGCCTCGGCGATGGCACGCACCTGCAGCGCGAACAGTCCGGGCACGACGAGGCCGAGGCGTACCCCGCGCAGCCCGAGCATCGGGTTGGACTCATGAAGGCGTTCGACCGCGGCAAGCAGCGTGAGGTCGTCGTCGTGCGGCTCACCACGCTCCTCGGCCCGTGCGACCCGCACCATGAGCTCGGCACGGTCGGGCAGGAACTCGTGCAGCGGCGGGTCGAGCAGCCGGATCGTGGTGGGCAACCCGTCCATCGCCTCGAGCAGCTCGATCACGTCCTGCCGTTGCAGCGGCAGGAGGTCGGCGAGCGCGGCCTCCCGCTCGGCCGGCGTGCCGGCAAGGATCACACGCTCGATCAGCACGCGACGCTCGCCGAGGAACATGTGCTCGGTGCGGCACAACCCGATCCCCTGCGCGCCGAGGCTCCGGGCCCGGGCGGCGTCCTCGGCCGTGTCGGCATTGGCACGCACCGAGAGCCGGCGCACGCTGTCCGCGTGCCGCAGCAGCCGGTCCACGGCCACGACGAGCTCGACCGCCTCCCCTGCGAGGCCCTGCACGGCCGCGACCAGCCCCTCCTCGAGGTACCGGGCGACGGGCGACGGGACCACGGGCACCGCACCGGCGAAGACCTCACCGGTGGACCCGTCGATCGAGATCACGTCGCCCTCGCCCAGCACGACGGGCTCCGCACCCGTTGCGCTGCGCGCCCGGACGGTCCGGGCGACCGGGTCGACCTCGATCCCGTCGGCACCGCACACCGCGGTCTTGCCCATCCCGCGCGCGACGACGGCCGCGTGGCTCGTCTTGCCGCCACGGCTCGTGAGCACGCCGATGGACGCGACCATGCCCTCGAGGTCGTCCGGGTTGGTCTCGCGGCGGACCAGCACGACCTGCTCACCACGCGCCGCCCACTCCGTCGCGGTCGCGGAGTCGAAGACGATGCGCCCGACCGCGGCACCGGGCGACGCCGCCATGCCACGCGTCAGCGGCGCACGCTCCACGCCCGCGTCGAACTGCGGGAACATCAGCAGCGCGAGCTGGGCGCCGGTGACCCGCGCCAGTGCGTCGTCGAGCGTGATGAGCTGCTCGTCGACGAGCTGGACCGCGATGCGGAACGCGGCGGCCGCGGTGCGCTTGCCGACGCGGGTCTGGAGCATCCAGAGCCTGCCGCGCTCGACCGTGAACTCGATGTCGCACAGGTCCCGGTAGTGGGTCTCCAGGGTGCGCATGATCCGGCGCAGCTCGCCGTGGCTCGCCGGGTCAAGGCGCGCCATGTCCTCCAGGGACAACGTGTTGCGCACACCGGAGACGACGTCCTCACCCTGCGCGTTCGGCAGGTAGTCGCCATAGACGCCCAGATGACCTGTCGCGGGGTCACGCGTGAAGCACACACCCGTGCCGGACGACTCGCCGAGGTTGCCGAACACCATCGTGCAGATGTTCACCGCGGTCCCGAGATCGTTCGGGATCCGCTCCCGGCGCCGGTAGAGGCGGGCGCGATCGGTGTTCCAGGAGTCGAACACCGCGGAGATCGCCTGGTCGAGCTGGTCACGCGGGTCCTGCGGGAAGTCGTGACCGGTGGACGTGCGCACGATCGCGAGGAACTCACCGACCACCCGTTCGAGGTCGGTGGCGTCGAGGTCGAGGTCGGAGGTCACCCCCTTGGCGGCCTTCGCCGCATCGAGAGCCTCGGCGAACACCTCCCCGTCGATGCCGAGCACGGTCTTCCCGAACATCTGCACCAACCGGCGGTAGGAGTCCCAGGCGAACCTCGCGTCACCGGACGCGCGGGCCAGCCCGTGCACCGAGACGTCCGTCAGCCCGACGTTCAGGACCGTCTCCATCATCCCCGGCATCGAGAACTTGGCCCCGGAGCGGACGCTCACGAGCATCGGTTCGTCGGCGTCCCCGAGCCGGCGCCCGACGGTGTCCTCGAGCGTGCGCAGCGCGCCCGTCACCTGGACGCGCAGCTCGCTCGGGGCCTCACCGGCGGTGAGGTACTCCCGGCACGCCTCGGTCGTGATCGTGAACCCGGGCGGCACCGGCAACCCGAGCCGAGTCATCTCCGCGAGGTTCGCCCCCTTGCCGCCGAGCAGGTCGCCCATGGTGCGGTCACCCTCGGTGAACGTGTACACGTACTGGTCCATCGGTCTGCCTCCAGGTCATGAGGTCGGGCCGTGCGGTCGGGTCGGCTGATCGGTCAGCGCGGTCACGCTGAGGCGTCGCGCGGACGGGTCGCGTCAGGGCGAACCCAGCTACGGGGCCGACCGTGCGAGCATCCCCCGCACATCGTCTGGCCCCTCGGCGCCGACCGCGAGCGCAGCGAGGCGTCGTGCCGCCGCCAGGTCCGTCGACCGCACCGCCTCCTTCACCTGCGGGATCGCCGTGGCGCTCATCGACAGCTCGCGGACCCCGAGCCCGACGAGCAACGGCGTCGCGAGAGCGTCGGCGGCGAGCTCACCACAGACCGCGACGAGCGCGTCGCCCGACCCGTCGCACACCGCCTGGATCAGCCGCAGGACACCCGGGTCGTACGGGTCCCCGACGGCGGCGACCGCGTCGTTCCCGCGCTCGGCCGCCATCGTGTACTGCGTGAGGTCGTTGGTGCCGATCGAGAAGAAGTCGACGAGCGGCGCGAAGCGAGCCGCCTTGAGCGCAGTCGCCGGAACCTCCACCATGATCCCGACCTGCAGGCCGGCCGGGATGCCGCGACCATCCCGCGC
>DATKTF010000035.1:0-4078 GCA_035531255.1 Cellulomonadaceae bacterium | reverse complement strand
TCGTAGGCGCCCATCGCCACCTCGTCGAGGCGACCGATGAACTCCAGCTCGTCGACTCCCTGCGCGGCGAAGGAGGCGGGGATCCCGACCTTCGAGCGGAGGGACTCGACCGCGAGGGCGTAGGACTCGACGCCCTCGGCCGGGGTCGCGGCGGGGAGGCCCAGCGACTGCGCGATCTGCTGGAACCGTTCCGGCGCGACGTAGCTCTCGTACTTCGGCCAGCTCGTGAGCTTGGTCGGGACCTTGCCGTTGTACCGGATCACGTGCGCCAGCAGGGTGGCGTTGGTCCGGCCGTGGACGAGGTGGAACGTCGAGCCGATCACGTGCGCCATCGCATGGACGATCCCGAGGAACGCGTTGCCGAACGCCATGCCGGCGATGGTCCCGGCGTTGTGCATCTTCTCGCGCGCCTCGGCGGTCGCCGGGTCGGACGGGTCGCCGTTGACGCTCTGGGCGAGGTTGTCGAAGATCAGCCGGATCGCCTGGAGCGCCATGCCGTCGGTGAAGTCGTTCGCGTAGACGGACACGTACGCCTCGGTCGCGTGCGTGAGGGCGTCGAAGCCGGAGTCCGCGGCCAGGGACGCGGGCATCTTCGAGGTGAGGATCGGGTCGATGATCGCGACGGTCGGCGTGAGCGCGTAGTCGGCGAGCGGGTACTTCTTGCCCGACTCCGTGTCCGTGATGACCGCGAAGGGCGTCACCTCGGCACCGGTGCCCGACGTCGTCGGGATGCAGACCAGCTTCGCGAGGTCACCGAGCAGCGGGAACGTGAACGCGCGCTTGCGGACGTCGAAGAACTTCTGCTTGAGGTCCGAGAAGTTCACCTCGGGGTGCTCGTAGAGCAGCCACATCACCTTCGCGGCGTCCATCGGCGACCCGCCGCCGAGAGCGATGATCGTGTCCGGCCGGAACGCGCGCATCTCGGCCGCGCCCTTCTTGACGGTGGTGACGGACGGCTCCGGCTCGACCGAGTCAATGATCTGCAGCGAGACCTTCTCGGGGCGGCGGCTCAGGACGTCGAGGATCTTGTCGACGAACCCGAGGCGCGTCATGGTCGTGTCGGTGACGATCGTGACCCGCGAGATGCCGGCCATGTCGGTGAGATAGCGGATCGCGTTCGGCTCGAAGTAGGTCTTGGCCGGAACCTTGAACCACTGGAGGTTGTTGTTCCGCCGACCGATGCGCTTGATGTTCACCAGGTTGACCGCCGAGACGTTGTTCGACACCGAGTTGTGCCCGTAGGACCCGCAGCCCAGCGTGAGGGACGGGATGAAGGCGTTGTAGATGTCGCCGATGCCGCCCAGGGACGACGGCGCGTTCGCGATGATGCGGACCGCCTTGACGCGCGCGCCGAACTCCTCGACCAGCGCGTCGTTGCGGGTGTGGATCGCCGCGCTGTGGCCCAGCCCGTCGAACGAGACCATCTGCTCGGCGAGGGTGATGCCGTGCTCGGTGCTCGTCGCGCGCAGCACGGCGATGACCGGGCAGAGCTTCTCGCGGGTGAGGGGCTCGCTCGGGCCGACCTCGCCGACCTCGGCCAGGATGATCGAGGTGTCCTCGGGGACGGAGAAGCCGGCCTGCTTGGCAATCCACGCGGGCGACTGGCCGACGACCGGGGCGTTGAGCTTCGCCTCGCCGCAGTTCTTCCCCTTCGCCTCGACGCCGAAGATGAACTTCTCGAGGAGTGCCTTCTCCTTCTTGTTCACGCGGTAGGCGTGCAGGATCGTGAACTCGGCCATCGCGGCGTCGTAGATCTCGTCGTCGAGGATGACGGCCTGCTCCGAGGCGCAGATCATCCCGTTGTCGAAGGCCTTCGACAGCACGACGTCGTTGACCGCACGCTTGAGCTTCGCGCTCTTCTCGATGTAGGCGGGCACGTTTCCGGCGCCGACGCCCAGCGCGGGCTTGCCGCACGAGTACGCGGCGCGGACCATCGCGTTGCCGCCGGTCGCCAGGATCAGCGCGACACCCGGGTGGTTCATCAGCTCGTTGGTCGCCGCGATCGAGGGGGCCTCGACCCACTGGATGCAGTGCTCCGGCGCGCCGGCGGCCACCGCGGCGTCCCGGACGACGCGTGCGGCGGCGACCGAGGACTCCTGCGCGGACGGGTGGAACGCGAAGATGATCGGGTTGCGCGTCTTCAGGGCGATGAGCGACTTGAAGATGGCGGTCGAGGTCGGGTTCGTCACGGGCGTGACGCCGCAGATGACACCGACGGGCTCCGCGATCTCGATGATGCCGGTGATGTCGTCGCGGCTGATGATGCCGACGGTCTTGGTCGTCGCCATGCCGTGGGTCACGTGCTCGCACGCGAAGATGTTCTTGACGGCCTTGTCCTCGAACACGCCACGACCGGTCTCGGTGACGGCCAGCTCGGCCAGGGCGCCGTGCTTGTCGAGAGCAGCGACGGCGGCCTTCTTCACGAGGTGGTCCACCTCGTCCTGGGTGAAGCGCGCGTACGCCTCGAGAGCCTTGGTCGCGTTGGCCACGAGGTCGTCGATCGGGCTGCTGTCGCTGGACCGAACCGCAGCGACAGGCGGTGTGGGCTGGGCTGTGCTCGTGCGCGAGGCTGAGGTCACCAGTAGCTCCCGGTGTCGTGATGGAGAGGGGACGAGATCCCCGTTGACCTCGAGCACCACGCTAGGAGCGGTCCGTCCCGAAACCCTGCGCCCTTGGTCCTGCCCGCGGACGGGGGCGCGCCAGGGCACCGAGAACCCGCACGATCATGCGGTTCTTGCGGCGCCGAGCCAAGGGCCGGCGATCAGACCCGGTTGAGCCACGAGGACGAGAGCTGCTCCTCCTCGAGGTCGAGCTCGCGCAGCATCCGCCGCATCACGACCTCGTCGACCCGGCCGGCATCGCGCTCACGCATGAGCACGACGCGCTGGGCGGCGACGGTGTCCCGGCGGAGCTGTTGCAGCCGTCGACCGTGCTCGAGAGCCGCCGGCCGGCCCGGACCCGAGTCGACGGACGGGTCGAGCGCCGTCGCGACGGCACGCCCCCGCTGCTCGATCGCGCGCGAGAGTCCGCTGGTGATCTGCTCGGCGACCTCAGGACCGACCGAGCGGGCCAGCACGTCCTGGCGGGACCGCAGGGTCTCGGCCGCCGCGCGATTCGTGAGCACGCGGAGGCCCGCCTCCTGGCTCGCGTCGTGCGCGGCGTCCTCCCCGGACCCGAGCCCGAGCGCCCGGATCACCCACGGGAGGCTCAGCCCCTGCATGAGCAGGGTGCCGATCGCCACGCCGTAGGCGACGAGCTGGAGCGTCGCTCGGGCCGGGAAGGGGCCGTTCCCGCTCGTCACGGGGATGGCCGCGGCCGCCGCGAGCGTGACCACCCCCCGCATCCCGGCCCAGGACACGACGGCCGACTCCCGCGCCGACAGCGAGTCCCGCGCCGGGCGATGGCTCCCAGGCAGGCGCACGTTGTCCACCCAGGCGGTCGCGAAGACGTACAGCGGGCGGACGACCACCGTCGTGGCGAGCACCCCGACCGCGGCGACGACGGCAGTCCGCACGCCCTGGTCCGCGGCGACCACGTCCCGGACGACCCAGGAGAGCTGCAGGCCGATCAGTGCGAAGGTGAACGACTCGAGCACCATGTCGAAGGTCGACCAGATCGGCCCCTCGTACAGGCGTGTGGCGTAACCCGCCTCCGGTGAGGTGTGACCCAGGTACAGGCCTGCCGCGACGACGGCGAGGACCCCGGAGCCGCCGAGCTGCTCGGCACCCCAGTAGGCCGCGAACGGGGTCAGCAGACCGAGCGTGGAGGCGACGACGGCGTCGTCCAGATGCACGCGGACGAGGTGCACGACGACGCCCACGGCGAGACCGAGCCCGACCCCGGCCACGACGGCCACCGCGAACACGCCGAAGCCGTCCGTCAGCGCCGTGGCCCCCGTCGCCACGGCCGCGATCGAGACCTTGTACAGCGTGAGGGAGGTCGCGTCGTTGATCAGGCTCTCACCGGTGAGCACCGTCGTCGCGCGCCGGGGCAGACCGAGCCGGCGTCCGACCGCGGTCGCGGCCACGGCATCGGGTGGGGCGACCACGGCACCCAGGACGAGTGCCGCCGAGAGCGG
>DATKTF010000034.1:0-3297 GCA_035531255.1 Cellulomonadaceae bacterium | reverse complement strand
TACGGCCTCGGCGATGGTGTTGAAGCGCCACGGCTCCTTGCTGTTGAACGGGTTGAGCGTCGAGTGGAGACGGTTGATCGGCGAGAAGCAGCCGAGCTGGACCCAGCGGGTCGCGAGCTCGTCGTCCTTGACGCCGAACATGTGGCCGCCGATGTCGTGGCTCCACCAGCCGTAGCCGATGTTGCTCGCGGTCGCGGTGAAGTGCGGCTGGAAGGCGAGCGACGCCCACGAGATCACGGTGTCGCCGGAGAATCCGACGGGGTAGCGGTGGCTGCCTGGTCCCGCGTACCGCGAGAAGGTCAGGCCCCGACGGCCGTCACGGGCGCTGTCGAGGAAGTGGAAGTGGTTGAGCATCCACAGCGGGTCGATGCCGGCGACGCGCGAGTGCGGCCCCGACTGCCAGTCGAGCCACCAGAAGTCGACCCCCTCGGCCTCGAGCCCGCGGTGCAGCACCTCGAAGTACGCGGCGAGGAACTCGCGGTCGGTCACGTCGAACGAGATCGGCTCACCCGTCGAGGTGTCCCGGCCGAGCGCCGCCGCCATGGCCGGGTAGGCGTCCTCGTAGGACCGCACGCCGTCGGCCGGGTGCACGTTGAGCGTCACCCGGAGGCCGTGCTCGTGCAGCCACGAGAGCAGCGTCTCGGGCTCGGGGAAGAGCTCCCGGTTCCACGTGTAGCCGGTCCAGCCGCTGCCGTGGGCGGGGTCGACCTCGACGACGTGCCAGTCCATGTCGATGACGCTCACCGAGAACGGGATGCCCTGCTCCCGGAACCTCGTCATGAGCCGGACGTACTCGTCGGCCGTGTACGCGTAGTAGCGGCTCCACCAGTTGCCGAGCGCCCACCGCGGCAGCACGGGTGTTCGTCCGGAGACGGCGTAGAACGCCTGCAGCGCCGCGGCGTAGTCGTGCCCGTACGCGAAGACGTAGAGGTCCCGACGGTCGCCCGCGCGCGGCGCGACCCAGCCGTCGTCGTCGAAGAGGAACGACTCCGAGTCGTCGACGACGGCGAATCCGTCGCGCGAGACGATGCCGGGCTCGAGCGGGATCGCGCCGTCCGCCGTGTCGAGCGTGCGCGCAGTCCCGCCGAGGTCGCCGCCCGTCGAGCCGTACCGCCAGACCGAGTGGTACGACGTCACGCCGCCGCCGACGGTGAGGCTCAGGCCGCTCGTCGTGAACGGGCCCTTGTCGTAGCTCAACCGGAATCGTGCCGTGACGACCTCGAGGTGGTCGCCGTGGTCGTGCACGGTGAAGTCGGGCACCGGTTGCTCGCGGTCGACCGCGAACGTGGACGCTCGGTCCTCGAACACGCCGTCCTCCGCGTGCTCCAGGCGCACCAGACCGTCGGTGAGCACGGTGATGCGGAAGCGGTCGCCGTCGACGACCGCTCGGGGGTCGGCGACGGGACGGGAGTCGAGGCGGTAGGCCGGCTTCATGCGGGGTCTCTCCCTGCCAGGTCGTGGGGCGGCGGCATGTCGTCCACGCTAGACCGCGCGTAGCCTCGGCGGACGCGGCAGGCGACACGTGCGCCGGGACGCGTCGCACGCGGGTGACGCCGGGGTCGAGGACTCAACACGGCACTCGCGGTGCCGATGGGGAGGGGGGGGGAGGCGCGAAGCCATGGCAGCGTCGCACGCACGGATGGCCGGTGCCGCGGTGACCGTCGCTGCACTGGTGTGCCTGGCGGTCCTCCGGGTGGCGCTCGGCCACGCGGGTCTGCTTCTCGACGGCCTGATGGCGCTCGTGGCCGCGTGGGGTGCATCGACGGCGAGCTCGCTTGCGCGCACCCCGCGCGGCCGGCGCGCGTGGGGCTTCCAGCGAGCGGCGCCGGTGGTCTGGGCGGTGGCGCCGATCGCGTGGATCACGGGTGCACCGCCCCTCGTGGCGTCCACGGCGCGCGTCGCCTTCCTCGTCCTCGTGGCCGTGGCCTGGTGGTTCGCGTCCCAGGCGGGCGACACCCGGTCGCGGGTCCGCCTGGTCGTCGACGGTGGCCTCGCGATGGCGTCCGTGTTCGTCGCGGGCTGGTCGCTCGAGCTTCGCGACGTGTGGGGCGCGACCGGCGGCGGGGTCGACGGTGTGCTCGCGGTGGCCGTCCCGCTCGGTGCGCTCGGCGTGACCACGTTCCTCGTGGGCCTCGCGTCGACGGAGATGCAGGGCCGCCATCGCCTGATGCCTGCCGGGTACACGGCCGGCATGGTGGTGCTCGCCTGGTCCGACGTCGCGTGGGGCGTGGGTGAGACGCCGCTCTGGGCCGTCGGCTTCGGGCTCTTCTTCCTCGCGACGCGCGCGTACAGCGGGACGTCGCGGCGCCGCGAGCTGGTCAGCACCGCCAGGACCCTGACGTCCACGCCCTACGTGCTGGTCGCCCCGGCGGCGCTCGCGCTCGCGGTCCAAGGGGCGCGCGGCGACGTTCCCTTCCCGGAGGTCGCAGCTGCGGTCGTGATGGTGGCGCTCCTGCTCGTGCGGCAGCACGTGACGCTGCTCGAGAACAGGGTCCTGGTGCACCGCCTCGCCGCGACCGAGCGGCTGCTCCGCCACCAGGCCACCCACGACGCGCTCACGGGCCTTCCGGGGCGCGTCGTGCTGTGGGGGCGCCTCGAAGAGGTCTCCGCCCGGCAGGACGGCGTGCCGTTCGCCGTCGCCGTGGTGTTCGTCGACCTCGACGACTTCAAGGCCGTCAACGACGTGCACGGGCACGCGGCCGGCGACCACCTCCTCGTCGAGACGGCCCGGCGGCTCCGCGACGCCCTGACGCACCTGGGTGACGACGCCCTCGCCGTGCGCATGAGCGGGGACGAGTTCGCGGTCCTGCTCGTCGGACGGGCGGCCGAGCAGTCGGCGGACCTCGCGCGGCAGATCCTGGCGGCGATCCAACGGCCCGTGACCGTCAGCGGAGCCTCGGTCAGCGTGGGCGGCAGCGTCGGGGTCGCGTCGACGGACAGCGCGGCGCTCAACCCGTCCGCCCTGCTCCGCGCCGCCGACGTGGCCATGTACGACGTGAAGCACGAGGGGAAGGGTGGCGTCCGTGTCGCCGGGCCCGACGGGCGACACTGACGTCCGTTCCGGTTGCCAGGCGCGGGACCCGGGTGTTCAGTCACAGAGACGGTGGTCGCGGTTGAAGTCCGACAGGATGCCGGCCCGCGACCTTGCTGTCGTGCGAAGGAGCACCGATATGAAGTACGTCCCGCCGGGTCAGCCCGGGAGCATCGTGTCAGTGAAGCCGCGGTATGAGAACTTCATCGGTGGTAAGTGGTTGGCGCCGACGCACGGTAGGTATCGGGTGAATGTGACTCCGGCGA
>DATKTF010000033.1:0-3051 GCA_035531255.1 Cellulomonadaceae bacterium | reverse complement strand
CGGTCGGGTCGCGGTCCTGCTGAACGGTCTCGGCGCGACGAAGTACGAAGAGCTCTTCGTCGTCTACTCGCGGGTCGCCGAACGCCTCGGGCAGCTCGGCCTGACGATCGTCGAGCCGGAGGTCGGCGAGCACGTCACGAGCCTCGACATGGAGGGGCTGTCCCTCACGATCACGTTCCTCGACGACGAGCTCGAGCAGTACTGGACCGCGCCGATCGACACCCCGGCGTTCCGCCGCGGGGCGGTGACCGATCGGCCGGCCCGTACCGGTGTCATCCGTACCGCCGAGGCCGCTGCGGTCGTGCCAGGCTCGCCGGAGTCGCACGCACTCGCCGAGCGGCTCACCACGGCGATCCGAGCGATGGCCGCGTGTGCCGTCGAGAACGAGACGCTGCTGGGTGACCTCGACGCGATCGCCGGTGACGGCGACCACGGTCAGGGCATGGTGCTCGGGACCTCCGCTGCGGCGTCGGCGGCGGAGGCGGCGCTCGCCGCGGGTGCCGGCGCACGGACGCTCCTCACCCGCGCCGGAGCCGCGTGGTCGGAGGGCGCAGGCGGTACCTCGGGTGCGTTGTGGGGCGCGGCGTTGACCGCGGTGGGCAACGAGCTGAGCGACTCCGGCGGCGCAGGTCCCGACACGCTCGTGGCGGGCGTCCGGCACGGCGCTGACGCGATCCTCCGACTCGGCGGTGCGACGGCCGGTGACAAGACGATGGTCGACGCCCTCGTGCCGTTCGTCGACGCGCTCGACACGGCACGGGCGGCGGGCGCCTCCGTGAGCGACGCCTGGGCCGACGCCTGTGCCGCGGCGTCGACTGCCGCCGAGGCCACCGCGCAGATCGTCGCGCGACGGGGCCGTGCCCGTACGCACGGTGAGCACAGCCTCGGCCATCCCGACCCCGGCGCGACCTCCTTCGCCCTCCTGATGGCCGCCGTGGCGCCCGAGATCGCCCCGCCCACCCCTGTCGACGGAGAGCTCACGTGACCTATCGCATCGCCATCGGCTCCGATCTCGCCGGATACGAGTACAAGGAGGCCCTCAAGAAGGACTTCGAGAACGACGACCGCGTGAGCGAGGTCATCGACGTCGGCGTCGGCGCGGGCGGTGACACCGCCTACCCGCACGTCGCCGTCGCAGCAGCGCGTCTGGTGGCCGCAGGCACCGCCGACCGGGCGCTCCTGGTCTGCGGCACGGGCCTCGGGATGGCCATCGCCGCGAACAAGGTCGCCGGGATCCGTGCGGCCACCGCGCACGAGGGGTACTCGGTCGAACGCGCGGTGATGTCGAACAACGCCCAGGTGCTCACGTTCGGTCAACGCGTCATCGGGCTCGAGCTCGCGCGCCGCCTCGCCTCGGAGTGGCTCAGGTACGAGTTCGACGAGACGTCTCACTCCGCGGCGAACGTCGACGCGATCTGCTCGTACGAGCCGGACCCGTCGTCGACATGACCACGTGGGTCGGCACGAGCTGGAAGATGAACAAGACCCTGGACCAGGCCCGCGACTACGCACGGACGCTCGCGGCGACCGATCCGGGCCGCTGGCAGGGCATCCAGCCGTTCGTCATCCCGCCGGCGACCGCGCTGCTCGCGGTCAACCAGGTGCTCGGGCCGCGTTCGCACATCCTCCTGGGAGCGCAGAACGCCCACTGGGAGGACGCCGGCGCGTGGACCGGCGAGGTGTCGGTCCCGCAGGTGGCGGATTCCGGGGCGCAGATCGTCGAGATCGGGCACTCCGAACGGCGCGAGTTCTTCGCCGAGACGGACGCGACCGTCAACCTCAAGGTCGTGGCGACGTTGCGCCACGGCCTCACTCCGCTGGTGTGCGTCGGCGAGCCGGCTGACGTGTTCGCGAGCGGTGCGTCGGTGTCCTACGTGCGCCGCCAGGTCCGGGCAGCCCTGCACGGGGTTCGTGACCCCCGCAGCGTGCTGCTGGCCTACGAACCGATCTGGGCGATCGGCTCGCGCGGTCGGCCCGCGGCGCCGTCGGACATCGGCGAGGTGTTCGCCGCGCTGAGGGCCGACTGGGGCGGAACCGTACGCGGTGTCCTCTTCGGCGGGTCCGTGGACACCTCGAATGCGATGTCGATCCTCGGCGTCGACGGTGTCGACGGGCTCTTCGTCGGACGGGCGGCGTGGGAGGTCGACGGGTTCATCGGGCTGCTCGACCTCGTCGTCGGCGGTTGACGTCGGCAGCGGGCGCCGGACACCGACCGGCACCCCGCCCCGAGCGGGGTGATCGGGCACGCGCGCCGACGGGCCGGGCCCGGTGCTCGCGTGTCGGCGCGTCAGACGCACCCGCTGGCGTTGACGTAGAGCGAGTAGACCGACTGGCTCGCCGCCATGAAGAGCCGGTTCCGCTTGCGACCCCCGAAGGTCATGTTGGCGCACTGCTCCGGCAGCAGGATCTGCCCGATGAGCGTGCCGTCAGGATCGAAGACGTGCACGCCGTCGTAGCCGTCGCCGCCTCCCGCGGCCGAGGCCCACAGGTTGCCGTCCGTGTCGCACCGGATGCCGTCGCTCGATCCCGGGCTCATGTCCGCGAAGACGCGCCCGTTGCTCACGGTCGCCCCGTCGACGTCGAAGACATGGATCGATCCGGGGGAGGTGCCGGAGTCCACCACGTAGAGCAGTCGTTCGTCGGGAGAGAAGCACAGGCCGTTCGGCTGCACGAGACCGGTGACGACGGCCGTGACGGAGCCGGAGTCCGGTGCGACGCGGTACACGGCGGTCGGGAGCTCCGGGTCGGCCCGGTCGCCCTCGTAGTCGTACACGATCCCGTAGGTCGGGTCGGAGAACCAGATCGCACCGTCGGACGCGGTGACGATGTCGTTCGGCGAGTTGAGCCGCCGGTTCTCGAACGAGTCGACGAGGACGGACACGCTGCCGTCGTACTCGGTGCGTGTCACGCGTCGTCCGAGGTGCTCGCACGTGAGGAGCCGCCCCTGGCGGTCGCGGGTGTTCCCGTTCGAGAAGTTCGACGGGGAGCGGAACGTCGACACGGCGCCGGAGATCTCGTCCCATCGCCACATCGTGTTGCTGGGCACGTCGC
>DATKTF010000032.1:0-6499 GCA_035531255.1 Cellulomonadaceae bacterium | reverse complement strand
TCACCGCCACCACCTACCTGCGCGACGGCAGCCAGGTGCCGCTCCAGCAGCGCACCGAGACCATCAAGGTCAACGGCGGTGCGGACGTCCACCTGACGATCCGTTCGACGGTGCACGGCCCGATCGTGTCGGACGTGCTCCCGCTCAGCACCGTCGCTTCCGCACCGGTGCCGGAGGACGCGCCGTTCGGGAGCTACGCGGTCGCGCTCGGCTGGACGGCGTTGACCCCCGGTCGGACCGCCGATGCGATCTTCGCCCTCGACACGGCCTCCGACGCGGCGGGCGTGAAGAGAGCGGCGGCGCTGTTCGACGTCCCGTCCCAGAACATCGTGTTCGCGACGACTGCCGGTGACATCGGCTACCAGGCCCCGGGTCGGATCCCGATCCGGGCCGAGGTCCCCGGTGTCGTGCCGTCGGACGGGACATGGCCGCGACCCGGCTGGGACAGCGCGTACGACTGGAAGGGGTTCGTCCCGGCGGCCGACATGCCCGCCGAGCTGAACCCGCCGGACGGCATCATCGTCGCGGCGAACCAGGCCGTGACCCCGGCGGGAACAGGTCCGTTCCTGACCTCCGACTGGGACTACGGGTACCGCTCGCAACGGATCCGCACCCTGCTGACCGCGAGCATCGCCGCCGGGACGAAGATCACGGTCGCGCAGACCGGTGCGATGCAGCTCGACGACCTCAACCCGTACGCGCAGATGCTCGTCCCCGCACTGCTGAAGATCTCGTTGCCGACCGCGTTCGACTCCGATGGTCAGAAGCTCCTGCGCGGGTGGGACCTGCGGTCCGGCACGAGCTCCGCGGCCGAGATGTACTTCTCCGCGGTGTGGGCGAAGGTGCTCGAGCTGACGTTCTGGGACGAGGTGCCCGACGCGTTCCGCCCGACAGGTGGCAGCCGCTGGCTCGAGGTCGTGCGCGGGCTCCTGTCGCGACCGAACGACCCGTTCTGGGACGACCACAGCACGGTGGGCGTGGTCGAGGGTCGCGACGAGATCCTGGCTCGGGCGCTGATCTCCGCGCGGCTCGAGCTGACCGCTTCGCTCGGGAAGGACCCGCAGGACTGGTCCTGGGGCCTGCTCCACACGGTGGCGCCGCAGCACCCGGTGCTCGGCGGGCCGAGCGTCCCGGGACTCATCCGTCGCCTGGTCAACCCGGCGCCGATCCCTGTCGCGGGGAGCGGGTCGATCGTCGACGCGACGGCCTGGGACGCCTCGAGCGGCTCGTTCACCGTGACGACGGCCCCCTCGATGCGCATGGTCGTCGACCTCCAGGACCTCGACCGCTCGACCTGGGTCGACCTCACCGGGTCGTCGGGCCACCCGGGCAGCGTCCACTACATGGACCAGTTCCAGGCGTGGGCCGACGGCCGGACCTTCCCCTGGCCGTTCACGGCGGGCGCCGAGACGTCGGCCGCCGATCAGCGGCTCACGCTGCGTCCCGCCTCCTGAGCCGCTGCCACCCCTCGGGTGTCGCGACGGCATCGACGTGGCGGTCGTGCGGCTCGTGCGGGAGCGGGCGCGTGCCGGCCTCGTAGACCTCCTCCGGGAACGTCAAGGCGATCACGAGGACGTCGTCGCGGGCGTGCCCGAGCGCGCGGTCGTACCACCCGCCACCCTGGCCGAGCCGAGCTCCTGAGGTGTCCACCGCGAGCGCGGGAACGATGATGACGTCCGCGTCCGCGAGAGCCTCCGGTCCGAGGCGCTCGCCGCCGGGCTCCGGGGGGCGCCCGGGCGAGCGCTGCTGGAGGTCGTCCGCGCCGGCGTACTCCGCCCAGTCGCGCTGGAGGCCGCTGCCGAGGACGGGCAGCAGCACGCGGACCCCGCGTGCGGCAAGCCGTCGGAGGATCGGGGAGGTCCCCGGTTCGCTCTCGCGGGCGACGTAGACCGACGCGCAGCGCGCCTGCCGCACCTCGGGGATCGTCTCCAGGACGTCGGCCAGGGCGTCGGCCGCCTGCTCGCGGCGACGCGCAGAACGCTCCGCGCGCGTGCTCCGGATGCCCCGTCGGAGCCAGTCCTTGGCGTCCTCCGGATCCTGGACGTCGACGGGGCTGGGGTAGGGCTGCACGTCTGCGGGCATGACCACAGTCTCGCAAAGAATCCGGGGTGCTCTCGCACCGGTCACCCGCGCGCGTGCCCGGATCCGTCCCCTGATCCGGTCCCAGAATCGTCGCAAGCACGCTCTCGACCCGGTGCGCATCGGCCGCACGTCCGCCGCGCAGCCGTTCGCGCAGCAGATCGGATGCTGCGCCGTTAACCTTCGCAGATGACCATCCACAAGGCAGTCATCCCCGCCGCAGGACTCGGTACCCGGTTCCTCCCTGCGACCAAGTCGACGCCCAAGGAGATGCTCCCGGTCGTCGACAAGCCCGCGATCCAGTACGTGGTGGAGGAGGCAGTCGCGGCAGGCCTCGACGACGTGCTCATGATCACCGGTCGGTCGAAGCGGTCGCTGGCCGACCACTTCGATGCCGCGCCCGAGCTCGAGGCCGCGCTCGAGAAGAAGGGCGATCTCGACCGGCTGGCCGCGGTCCGGGCGTCGACCGACCTGGCCGACGTGCACTACGTGCGCCAGGGACAGCCGAAGGGCCTCGGGCATGCGGTCCTGTGCGCCAAGAACCACGTCGGCAACCAGTCGTTCGCGGTGCTCCTCGGCGACGACCTGATCGACGCGCGCGACCCGCTGCTGCCCGCGATGATCGCTCTTCAGGAGCGCACGGGTGGTTCCGTCGTCGCTCTCCTCGAGGTCGACGCGGCGCAGGTGCACCTCTACGGCTGCGCTGCCGTCGAACCGATCGAGGACGGCAACGCCGATGCGGAGTATCGCGAGGTGAAGGTCACCGGGCTCATCGAGAAGCCGGCTCCTGCCGACGCGCCGAGCAACCTGGCGGTGATCGGGCGGTACGTCCTCAACCCGGCCGTGTTCCGGGTCCTCGAGCACACCGCACCCGGTCGCGGTGGCGAGATCCAGCTCACGGACGCGCTCGCGACGCTGGCGTCGATGCGGCCCGAGGAGGGCGGCGGTGTGTACGGGGTCGTGTTCACCGGCCGTCGCTACGACACAGGGGATCGCCTCGACTACCTGAAGGCCGTCGTCCGCATCGCGTCGGACCGTGAGGACCTCGGGCCGGAGTTCCGTTCCTGGCTCGCGGATTTCGTGCCTACGCTCACGGTGTGAGATCAGTCCAAGAGCAGCTGGCCGCCGTCCTCGCGGTGGCCACCCCGGTGGCGCCGCTCGATGTCGTCCTGGCGGACGCGGCAGGCTGCGTCCTCGCGGCCGACGTGACCGTGGCGACCGACATCCCGGTCGCCACGGTCTCGGCGGTCGACGGCTATGCGGTCCTCGCGGACGACACCGCCCGTGCGACGGCCGAGGACCCCGTGCTCCTGCCCGTCGCGCACGACGTCCTGGCCGGAGCGAGCCGACCGCTCCGCCTCGCACCGGGGCAGGCGATCCGGATCGCGTCCGGCGGAGTCCTGCCGCTCGGAGCCGACACGGTGATACCGGCCGCGGAGACGGACCGTGGCGAGGTGCGTGTCGCCGTCGCCTCGCCGGCGGAACCGGGAGCGCACCTGCGCGGCGTCGGGTCCGACGCGGGCGTCGGCGACGTCGCGCTCGCGGCAGGGACGCGGATGGGCGCACGTCAGATCGCTCTCGCGGCCGCGCTCGGGCGCGGGCGGGTCCGGGTCCACCCGGCACCGCGCGTCGTCGTCATCGCGGTCGGTGACGAGCTCGTCGTGCCGTCGGACCCCCTGCGTGAGGGTGCGTTGCACGACGCGAACAGCCACGCCCTCACCTCGGCGATCGCTGACGTCGGGGCGGCTGCGGTGCGTGTCGGTGTCGTCAGCGACGATCGCGCCTCGTTGCGCGAGTGTCTCCAGGACCAGCTCGTGCGGGCGGACGTGATCGTCCTGACCGGCGGGCTGAGCGAGTACGCCCGTGACACCGTCAAGGACGTCCTCGGCCCCCTGGGCACGGTCCGGTTCGACCACGTCGCGATGACCCCGGGCGGACGGCAGGGTTTCGGCACCGTGCACGGCGACGTGCGGGCGGGCGACGACGACGACTCGCCCGGCGTCCCGATCTTCGCGCTCCCCGGCCACCCGGTGGCTGCGCAGATCTCCTTCGAGGTGTTCGTCCGGCCGGCGCTGCGGGCGATGGCGGGGCAGATCGAGCTCTACCGACCGTCGGTGGCTGCGCAGTCGACGGTGGGGTGGACCTCCCCGGCCGGGGTGCGGCAGTTCGTCCCGTCGATCCTCGTCGGGAGCCCGACCGACGGGTACCTGGTGACGCCGGTCGGCGACCCCGGTGCGTTGTCGCTGAGCGCGCTGGCGCAGGCCAACGCGCTCGCGGTGATCCCCGAGCGGGACGTGATCGTGCAGCCGGGGCAGCGCGTGCACTGTCTCGTCCTCGACGGGTGAGCTCCCGTGAGTCAGAGGGTCCACCGCATGCCGCTCACGGTACGGTCGGCGGGTGGTCACATGGTGACGGGGTGGCCGGTCCGCCTCGAGGACGGGGACGTGCGTCTGCGACCGCTCAGCGGGCGCGACCAGGGGACCTGGCTCGCCCTGAGGGCGGCCAACGCCGCCTGGCTCGAACCGTGGGACGCGAGCTCGCCCGTACCCGTCGTCGGACCCCGGCCGTCGTTCCGGCAGTACGTCCGGGCGCTGCGCTCCCAGGCCCGTGACGGCACGGCGCTGCCGTTCGCCCTGGACTACCAGGGCGAGCTGGTCGGGCAGCTGACGGTCTCCGGGATCACCTATGGCTCCTTCCGCTCCGGGACGATCGGGTACTGGGTCGCCGAGCACGTCGCCGGCCGGGGGATCGTGCCGACCGCGGTGGCGCTGGCCGTCGACCACAGCTTCTTCCGGCTCGGGCTGCACCGGATCGAGGTCAACATCCGCCCGGAGAACGCGCCCAGTCTCCGCGTGGTCGCCAAGCTGGGGTTCCGCGACGAGGGGGTGCGGGAGCGCTACCTGCACATCGCCGGCGAGTGGTGCGACCACCGGAGCTTCGCCCTGACGACGGAGGACGTCCCCGGCGGGCTCGTCGCCCGTTGGCACCGCCAGCTGGGTGACCCTGTCGACGCAGCCGGGGAATGACACGCGTGTGATTCCGTGCCCGACACGCCGGTCGGGCTTCCTGCGCGGCGTGTCCGGCTCACCTACCGTCAGGGCGTGGGAGATTCTGCAGGCCTGACGGCTCTCGTGGTCGTCGGGCTGTGGTTCGCCTACCTGGTGCCGCACAAGCTGCGGCACCGGCAGCAGCTGCTCGAGTCACGTGCGGACGACCGATTCTCCGAGTCGCTCCGTGTGCTCGCGGTGACATCCGGAACCCCGTCGCCGCGCACCACGGTCCACACCGAGGTCGCCGTCCCGAGGCGGGTCGAGCTGCTGACACCGGGCCGGGGTCTCCCGGCGGGCAACCAGGGCGCTGCGGCGCCGAGGGGAGCAGGGGCCGTGGAGCGACCGCACGCGACCGGGGACCGGGTGAACGCCGATGCCGCACGCCGGGCGGCGCAGCAACGCGCGGCGCACGTCGCCGCTGTCGCGCGCCGAGGTGCAGCGGCGCGTCGTCGCGCGCTGCTGACGTCCGTGCTGCTCGTCGCCGGCGTCGCGGGCTGGGCGGTGGTGGGCCTCACCACCGCGACCGTCCTGCTCGCGGTGGCGCCGACCGTCCTGCTGGGCGTGGTCCTCGTGATGGGGCGCCGTGCTGTCGTCGCGGGACAGGTCGCGGACGCGACCTATGAGCGCCAGCGTCGCGACGCGGCGAGCCGCGAACCGGAGGTGGCCGCGCGCGTGCCGCGTCGAGCGTCCTCCGTGGTCGGCCGTGCGGTCCACCCGTCGGACTCGCACACCGAGGTCATCGAACGCATCGGCGCCGAGATCGCGTCGGAGACGCTCCTCGGCGCCGTCGTCCCGCGCGCCTCCCGGACGACGGGTGCAGGCGGCTCCGACGGGACGGTCACCGGGGCGGACGTCGTGCAGGACGAGTGGGCGCCGGTCCCTGTCCCACGTCCGACCTACACGATGAAGGCGTCGGCGCCGCGACGCGAGCCGGTGCCGTTGACCGACGTCGACTTCGCTCCCGCGGAGCAGGTCCGCCCGGCCGAGAGCACGGCGGCGGGCGCGACCGACCAGGGCGACGTGGCGAGCGGCACCGTCCTGGCCCCGGCCTCCGGCACGGCCGGCGGGGGCATCGACCTCGACGCCGTGCTGGCGCGACGTCGAGCCTCCGGGGAGTAGCCGCCGGTTCTCGATCCGAGGTCCGCGGGTGCTACTCTGTTTCCCGCTTGAGGGGCTGTGGCGCAGTTGGTAGCGCGTCTCGTTCGCAATGAGAAGGTCAGGGGTTCGAATCCCCTCAGCTCCACCCTCAGTACGACCGCGTGGCGACGCACAGCGTCGTCGATCGACGTCTCACATCATCGTTCCTCAGCGAGAGCCCGGCCGTCGGCCGGGCTCTCGCTCGTTCATCGCTCGAGAGGAGTGGGTCGGCG
>DATKTF010000031.1:0-2882 GCA_035531255.1 Cellulomonadaceae bacterium | reverse complement strand
ACCAGCGTGACGAGGACCAGCGTGACGAGGACCAGCGTGACGAGGACCAGCGTGACGAGGACCAGCGTGACGAGGACCAGCGTGAGGACGACCAGTCGGCGTCAGACCAGCGTGACGAGGACCAGGCATCGTCAGACCAGCGTGAGCTTGCCCAGCAAGCGTCCGCCCAGCCTGCAGATGTCCACATGTCGCCGGACCAGGTGGTGCCGTTCCACTCGCCGCCGACCCACGCCGTGCCGAGAGTGGATGCTGCGGACCACCGGGCACCGTCCCACGGGGCGCCGAACGCGTCGACCTCACCGGCGAGGACGGTGCCGGTCGCATTGTCGACGACATGCGTGTCGCCTCGGGACAGCTCCAGCGACCCGAGCCCGGTCGAGGTCGGGTACGTCTGGGCCACCGTTCCGGCAGAAGGCGTAGGCAGCTCGAGCGCGCGCCCGATGTTGAGCTCGCCCGCGCCGCGGGCGATGCTCGACTCCGCCGGCATCGGGGTGGCCGAGCTCTCGAGGAGCGCCTTGACCTGGTCTGGCGTGAGGTTCGGCTGCGCCTGCAGAAGAAGTGCGACCGCGCCGGAGACGACTGCTGCCGCCTGGGACGTGCCACTTCCGCGGAAGAGTCGCCCGGACGTGTCTCCGGCGACGAGTCCCTCCGGGTGGTGGACGTCGACGTAGGAGCCGGGGTCACGCAGCGAGACGAGAGACTTGCCGGGTGCGAGCAGGTCCGAGTGTCGCGACGCGTCGCCCGTGTTCGTGAACGACGACAGCGTGTCGTCGCTCGTCGTCGCGGTTCCCTGGTTGTCGCTCGACCCGACCGCGAGGATGTACGGGTCGGCCGCAGGCATCGTGAGCGGCGTCGATGCGCCGTCGTTGCCGGATGCAGCCACCACGACGATACCGGCGGCCCACGCGTTCTCGACCGCCTTCGCCAAGGGGTCGACCTCGTAGGACTGACTGCTGTTCGTACCGTACGAGAGGTTGATCACCCTGACGTTCATGCCGTTGTCGTTGCGGTGCTGGACGATCCAGTCGATGCCGGCGATGACTTGCGAGACATCAGTTGAGCCGTCCGACGACGACACCCGGACGTTCAGCAGGCTCGCGTCCGGCGCGACGCCGACGAACTGCGTCGGGTCGTTCAGCGTGCCGGTCGTCACGGTGTCGTCTCGCCCCGCGATGATCCCGGCCATGTGCGTGCCGTGACCGTACGCGTCGAGGTATCGCATCGCGTCGGACTGACCGTCGAACGACAGGTCGGGACCGTTGATGACCTTGCCCGTGGAGTCGAGTCCGGCGACGGGCGCGATCCCGGTGTCGACGAGCGCAACGGTGACGCCCTTGCCGGTGATGGCCTGGCCCTGGGCGTCCGTCATCCGCCAGGCGTCCTGCGCACCGATGGACTTGGTGAGGTTGTACATCGATCCGAGATCACTCTTCGGATCCCACGCGCCGGTGGTCGTGGTCGCCTTACCGCCTTGATTGGCCTTGACATCGCCCCAGGTGCTGTCAAGCAATGACGCGGACGCGCCCGTCGCGGTAGCGTTCGGGTGGGGTTCGAGCCCGTAACTGGTGCCTGCAAGGGAGACTGTTGCGGCGAGCGCCAAGGCAAGTGTTGCGGCAACAGGAGTACCGACGCGGTTCATGTCCACCTTCTGTGCATTGTTCAGTCCTCCGTGATCAAGGCGAGATGCCGTATGCGAGAAGCATAGGGGACATCGTCGAAAATGTGGAGCCAACCAGGGGATATATCCCTTTCGACGTAGCTGACCTAGGTGAGAACCGGTGCGACACGGGCCGGTTGATGACGCGCGCCGAATTGGTGCGAAATTCACCGCGGCGTCACGCGGAATTGGTTGAACGGTCTATTCATTGTCGGTCGGCCGAGGGCTGGCTGCCACCCCGACCGGTGGGGACGGCCTCGCTCGACGCGGTCCACCCGGGATGATCGTGCCTGCTCACAGCCGCGCCGTGCACTCGGACCGGCTCGTCCGATGCGGTGTCGCGGCGGACGTGGCGCTCAACCGGAGAGTCCGTTTCCGGAGCTCGGACGAATGGCAGACCATCCGTCGGGCGGTGCGCCCATTCGTCTTGCGCAGTGGATTAGCCGATGGTATGTCGATCGCGGCGACGAGTGATTGCACGCACGCTCGGCCGAGGCGCGACGCCTGCACTCCAGGATGGTTCGCACGTGGCAGTGGGCCGTCACGCGGCAATGGGACAGGTGCCATCGAAGTCGTGCGGCACGCCCGATACGGACACGTCATGACAGGGTGCGACCGACGTCCTTGCGCCGACGGCGTCCGCGGGTGAACCTGCACGGTCACGACGGCCGATGTACCGGGTGAGACGCGTGCGGTCGTGCGCATACCTCCTGCGGGTGAGGCGAGGTTCCTCACGACGGACGACGCGCGGGTGAAGCCGCAAAGTGGCGGAGGGTGAAGCGCACGCGGCGTTCGACGTCGCGCAGGCGCACTCCCGGCGGGTGGTTTCAGGTCCGGACCTCGGCGCCGGACCTGATCGGTGCGACGCCTCGGCGCGCCACCATCGACCGGAGGGCGGAGGCGTCGAGAGACGTCGTGGCGGCTCTCGCTCGCGACGGATCCGATCCCTCGCGCGGCTCATGAAGGTGTCCGGGCTGCCGATAGGGGAGTCGAGCACAGGCCGGCCGGCGTTGTGCCCGTGGTCGAAGGAGAGCCCCTCGATGTTCCGCCTGAGCTCGCGCGCGTCGACCGACGTCGCCCCCCTTGTCGCGCGCGTCGGTGCCTACGCGATCCTCCAGGAGACGCCGGCGGCGCTCATGGTCCTTGACGCCGACGGCACGATCGTGCACCGGAACCGTGCCGGACTTGCGCTCGGTGAGAAGGTCGGTGCCGAACGGGGTGCCGC
>DATKTF010000030.1:0-11531 GCA_035531255.1 Cellulomonadaceae bacterium | reverse complement strand
CCCACCCATCGCGACCGGTTGGCCGAACGCACGGGGCACGAGGTGGGCGAGCACGGCGCCGACCCCGAGGGCGAGACCCAGGACGATCAGCGCCGGACGGTGCGCGAGTGCGTGCAGATCCAGCGATGCACCGAGCCAGATGAAGAACAGGGGGCCGAAGAACCCTTCCGTGACGGCGAACAGCTGCCGGGCCAGCCGCCTCGGCTCGCCGACCGCCGCGACCGCTAGGCCGCACGCGAAGCCGGCGAGCATGACCGACACCTTGCTGGCCTGGGCGACCGCGGCCAGGCCGAACAGGGCCGCAAGGCTGATCCGGAGCTCGAGCGCGAACTTGCGACGGTCGGACAGGCGATGGAGCGCCACCCGCCAGCCCCGACGCTCAGCGGTGCGCAACGCGAGGAACAGGACACCCGCGCACGCCACGACGACCACGGCCCCGAGAGCGGCCCGAGCGGCGTGGGCCGGCTCGATCGCGAGCGGGACGGCCACGATGCATGCCGTGTCGGCGATCGCCACCTGGGGCAGCAGCCGGAGCACCGGGCCACCCGTGAGGTGCAGCGCGTCCACGATCGGCAGGATCAACGCCGCCGAGGACGACGCCAGCAGCACCGCGTACAGAGCCGTATGACCGGTGCCGAACACGTCCGCGAGGAAGATCGCAGCGGGGACCGACGCGACACCCACGACCACTGCCCGGAGCAGACCACCCGGCAGCGCCTGACGGAGCCGCGAGTCCGCCACCGGGACGTGCGAGCCGGTGACGAACATGACCAGCGCGAAGCCGATCGTCGCCATGAAGGCGAACGTGGGCTCGGTCGCGTCCAGGGCACCTGCCCCCATCGGGCCGAGACCGATGCCGACCGCGAGCTCGCCGACGACGACGGGCAGCCCCCACCGGCGGGAGACGGCCAGCAGCGGCCCGGCGATGCCCGCCAGGCAGATCAACGCGAGGAGTGCGAAGGTCACGTCGAGCTCCGGACGACGGCGGTCGGGTACCGAGACGAGGGCGTCGTGACGCCGTGGACCGCGGCCCACGCATGACACGTGACAGGAGGCACCCGTCCATCGTCCTCCGTGGACCGGTTCTTGCAGGCCAGGTCACTGCCCGCGAGGCGCCACCCCGGTGCGCTCGTGCCGCCGGCCCCTGTGGAACGCGCCCTCGTCCGGACCGGGCCACCCCTCAGCTGACGATGTCCTTGCGCTGGAACCTCCACCAGGCCGCGGCGAAGAACACGGCCGCGTAGACGAGCGCGACACCGGTCCCGCGCATCATGTCGTCCCAGACGATCGTCGGACCGAGAGCGTCGAGCCACGAGTACTGGAAGTGCGTCGGCAGGTACTGGCGGTACGGGTCGAGCGCGGTGATCGAGTCGAGGATGTTCGACACGACCACGAGCATCGTCGCCCCGCCGACGGCACCCAGCGGCGCATCCGTGACCACGCTCAGCAGGAACGCCAATGCCGCCACGACGAGCGACTGCAGGCTCGCGTACGCGACGACGACCAGCAGCCGCTGCAGCGCGACCCCGCTCGTGAAGGTGCCACCGAGCGGAGAGCGACCCGGCGCCCACCCGAAGAACGCCCCACCGACGAGGAACGACCACGCGGGCAGCAGCACGTTGGCCCCGATGCTCAGCGTCAGGCCGACCGCGAGCTTCTGCCGCAGCAGGCGCGAACGCGGGACCGGGATCGCGAGGAGGTAGCGCAACGACGACCAGCTCGCCTCGCTCGCCACGGTGTCACCGCAGAACAACGCGACGATGACGACGAGGAGAAACCCTGCCGACGCGAACTCGGTGAACAACGCGAAGTTCGTGGCACCCGTCGTCGCCAGGGTGACGAGGGCGGAGCCGGAGCCGCCGCCGGATCGCGCCCCGCCACCCGAGGCCCCCGGCTGCGAGCTGACGCGGAACGCGAGAGCGATGATCACCGGGAGCACCACCAGGACCACGGCCGCGAGCTGGGTGCGTCGGCGGCGGAGCTGACGGGTGAACTCGACCCGCAGACGTAGCGTCCGTCCTGGTCGGAAGCCGTTGTCGTGCACGTCGGCCATCCGCAGGAGCCGGTCGTGGACGCCACGTCGCGTCGGTGCCGGACGGTCCGTCGGCCCGATGCCCTGCGTCTCGGGTTCAGTCACGGTCCTGGCCCACCATCTCGATGAAGATGTCCTCGAGGGATCGCCGTGCGGGAACCGCCTGAGCCGGCACCCCGGCGGCCGCCAGGACCGCCATGGCGTGCGCGGGGTCCTCGACGGCGAGCTGCATGCGCCCGACGGCGGCGATCTCGGCGACCGATCCGACCGCGACCAGCCGGCCCTTGTGCATCACGACCACGTGGGTGCAGGTCTGCTCGACCTCGGCCAGCAGGTGGCTCGAGACGACGACGGTGCGGCCGGTCGCCGCGTACCGCCGGAGCACCTCGCGCATCTCCGCGATCTGCAAGGGATCCAGGCCGTTCGTCGGCTCGTCGAGCACCAGGAGCTCCGGCAGACCGAGCATCGCCTGGGCGATCGCGAGGCGCTGCCGCATGCCCTGGCTGTAGGTCTTGACCAGCCGGTCGACCGATCCCCCGAGACCGGCGATCTCGAGCGCCGTGTCGAGCTCGGAGTCGGTCGACGGCCGTCCGGTGGCCTGCCAGTACAGGCGCAGGTTGTCCCGCCCGGACAGGTGCGGCAGCAGCCCGGGCCCCTCGATGAACGAACCGATCCGGGAGAGCACCGGGGCACCGGCCTCGACGAGCTCGCCGAACACGCGAACGGTGCCCGACGTCGGGCGGATCAGCCCCATGAGCACCCGCAAGGTCGTCGTCTTCCCGGCGCCGTTCGGGCCGAGCAGGCCGACCACCTGCCCGGCCTCGACCCGGAACGTCACCCCGTCGACGGCCCGGTAGCCGTCGCCGTACTGCTTCACGAGCGCGTCGACCGCCACGGGCACGTCGCTGAGCCCGGCCACCACGGTCCGCCGACGCCTGCGACCGGCCGACGCCAGCGCCAGGCCGATGACGAGCGCGGTGATCGCCACGAGACCGGCCAGCAGCCAGACCCACGGGTGCCCACCGCGCAGGATCCGCCCGTCGACGGTCGCGACCGAGAGCACGCCGTCGGTCAGCGCGATCGTGTAGGCGCGCGGTGCCGTGGGCAGCGCGTAGGCGAGATCCGTCGTGCCGATCTCCACGACGAGCCGGTCCCCTGCGGGCACGCTGCTCACGACGACCGGGAGGGTGAGCGTCACGGGGCGCGCGACACCCGGGGTGAGCCCGGTGAGGCGGACCGGCGAGACCAGCCCGGCCGGCAGCGAGTCCGTTCCCCCGGCGCCGAGGACGTGCACCGAGGCGAACAGCGTGGCGTCGCGCGCGTCGGACGCCGTGACGTCGAGCGAGATCGTGGACCCGCCCGCCAGGAGCAGCGCCGTCGGGAGCGGCGCCGACGCGAAGCGCGCCACCTGGCCCGGGAGCGCCGAGAGCCCGGACGACCCACCGACGGAGGCCGCAGCGGTCAGCAGGCCGCCCACGCCCGGGACCGAGCTGATCGCGGCCGGGCTCCCGCCTGCCGGCGCCTGGACCGTCTGCGGTGGTCCGGCGACCGGCACGCGGACCGTGCGGCTGCTCGGGTACCCGTCGGCGGACCGGAGCGTCTGGGAGACCGCCCGGCCGGTCGCCGCAGAGATGCCGGTGCCCGGCACCGTGATGTCGAACGACCCGGTCGGTCGGGTCCCGTGCAGGAGCACCGGGTCGAACCACCCCTCGAGCGACGCCACCAGCTCGGCGGTCGACGTCCCGCCGTCGTGCCCGCCCGAACGCCAGACCACGCGCACCGGCGTGCCGCGCGCCGCTATCCCTGTCGCGTTCTCGTCGGCCTGGGCGAGGGTGAACAGCGAGTCGTCCTCGCCCTGGCTGATCAACGTCGGCGCGGTGATGCGGTCCAGGACGCCGGCCGGGCTCGAGGCGCGGAGCAGGGCGACCAGGCCCGGTCCTGGCTCGCCGGTCTGCGCGGCCTGCTGGTACCCGGCACAGAGGTCCGGGGCGAACCTCCCGCACGCGCCCGCCTGCGCCGCCGAGGATGCCGAGGATGCCGACGTGAAGAGCTCGGACGCCCACATCTTCTTGAACACGCCGCTCGGCGTCGTGTCCCCCCTCTCGGAGACGGCGCCGTTCGGGAAGAGCGACTCCGTGAGGTCGCTCCAGGTGATGTCGGCGCCGATCACGTCCACGCGAGGGTCGTACGCGCCGAGCAGGAGGGCGAGCGCCCCGCCGTAGGACGAGCCTGCCACCCCGACACGCGGGTCACCCTTCGCATCGGTGAGCACCTCTGGCAGCGTCGCGAGGTAGGACACCAGGTCCTTCGCGTCCGCGACCTCGTAGGCCGGCGCGTCCAGGTGGATGAGGCCCCCCGACCGGCCGAAGCCTCGCGCGGTGTACGTGAGGACGACGTAGCCGTGCTCGGCGAGCGCACGGGCCTCGGGCCCGAGATCGACCTTCGACCCGCCGAAACCGTGGGCGAGCAGCACCGCGGGGGCCGGCGTGCGTGCCGGGAGGTACAGGGTCGTGTCGAGCTCGACCGGCGCACCCGACTCCGGCGTGCCGGCGACCATCTCGTCCCGGGTGACGATGGTCGGGGACCTGCGCACCGCGATCGTCGCGGCCGCCCCTGCGACGACGACGACGAGAACAAGGACCGTCCACCAGTGCCGATGCACGAGGCCCCTCATGCCGCGGCACCCGCGCCGCTCGGCACGACCGCCTCTGCGGCGCTACCGGTCGCACCGGGGCGAGACGGCCGGTCCCCCGTGGTGTGTCGTGGCATGACGGCAACATACCGACCGGACCTGGGCCTTTCACGCGGTCCGCGGTCCCGGACGACGACGTCCTCTCCGCGGCGACGCAGGTCACTGGGTGGTCGCCCGCCAACCGCGCGGCGACAGGGACCGAGGCAGGAGACGACGTCGTGCTCGCCTCGCACGGCCCGACCGTGGTGCCGGAGACGGTCGCCGCGGGTGCGCTCGAGAGCACGCACGTGACCAGGTGCACGCAGACGTGCCGAGGCTCGGGTGGGTCGTCGTGGGCCTCAGTGCCGGTGTCTGCGCAGGAGAAGCCAGCCGGCGAGCGCGCCGACCACGGTCAGGAGCGGGACGAGATTCCAGAGCAGCCCCTGCGCCTCTCGCACGATCCCGGTGCTGCGCTCCAGGATCGGGCTCACCGACAGGTAGATGGCGCCTCCGACGGCGAGCCCGACGCCCGCGCCGAGGGCTGCGCCGACCACTCCTCGCATCGCGGGACTGAGGTGCGACGCATGCGGCGGAGGTCCGTCGACGTCCTGGTGTCCGCGCACGGTCACCGCCTTCCCGGGCCGGGATGCCGACCCTTGGCGCTCACCCTCCTCCCGAACGGGCAGCGGCGCGAGGGCTGGGCCGCTCCTGGACCGCTCCTGGACCGCTCCTGGGCCGCTCCCGGCCGCTCCTGGTCGCTCCCGGGGCGCGAAGGACGACGCCGGCCCGGGACCACGACGACGACACCCGGATCGTGCGCCGTCCGGGCTGGTCAGGACCACGCGCCGACGACTCTAGGACTTTGATCCCGGGTCGACTCGCGAGGGCGTAACTTACGGTTGAGTAACCTACGCCACCGTAGGAAATGAGAGGGTGCTCGCATGACAGCCGCCACCGTCACGTCCCGCACGACCCGCATCCCCGTCCTCCCCCTTCCCGTCGTGATCCAGGGCGGCATGGGTGTCGGTGTCTCCTCGTGGCGCCTCGCCTCGGAGGTCGCGCGAAGCGGGAACCTCGGTGTCGTCTCCGGCACCGCTCTCGACCTCGTGGTCGCCCGCCGTCTGCAGGACGGCGACCACGACGGCGCCGTCCGGCGCGCGCTCGAGGCGTTCCCGGTCCCGGCGGTCGCCGGAAGGGTGCTCGACCGCTACTTCCGTCCCGACGGCCGGCCGGATGGGACCCCGTACACCCCCGTGCCCCGGCTCGCGCTGCGTCAGAACCAGGCAGCGCAGGAGCTCGCCGTGGTCGCGAACTTCGTCGAGGTGTGGCTCGCGAAGCAGGGCCACACGGGCCCCGTCGGGATCAACTTCCTCGAGAAGGTCCAGATGGCCACCCCGGCCGCCGCGTACGGCGCGATGCTCGCCGGGGTCGACGTCATCCTGATGGGCGCCGGGATCCCGCGCGACATCCCCCACCTGCTGGACGAGCTGGCCGAGCACCGTCCCGTGCGGCTTCCCATCGACGTGACCGGGGCCGACGCCGGGGCGCACACCGTGGACCTCGACCCGCATGCGCTCCTCGGGCCCGATCTGCCGCCGGTCCGGCGTCCGGCCTTCCTCGCGATCGTCTCGGCCCACGCCCTTGCCGCCTACCTCGCGCGCGACGCCCACATCCGTCCCGAGGGCTTCGTCGTCGAGGGACCCCGCGCCGGTGGGCACAACGCCCCCCCACGCGGCCGACCCACGTACGACGACCTCGGGCAACCGGTCTTCGGACCCCGCGACGCGGCCGACCTGGCCAAGGTCGCCGAGGTCGGGCTGCCGTTCTGGCTCGCCGGGTCGTACGGCACGCCCGAGGGGATCGCCGCGGCCCGGGCGAGCGGCGCCGTCGGTGTTCAGGTCGGCACGCTCTTCGCGCTCGCCGACGAGTCCGGGCTCACCCCGGCCCTGCGCGCCCAGCTCCGCGATCGACTGCACGCAGGCACGCTCGAGGTACGGACCGACCCCCTGGCGTCACCGACCGGATTCCCGTTCAAGGTCGCCCAGCTCCCCGGCACGCTGTCCGACGCGATCACGAGCGCCGAGCGTCCGCGTCTGTGCGACCTCGGCTACCTGCGAACCGCGTTCGTCCGCGACACCGGGTCGGTCGGGTACCGCTGCCCCGCCGAACCCGTCCACCTGCACGTGCGCAAGGGGGGCACGGCAGCCGACACCGACGGCCGGGCCTGCCTGTGCAACTCGTTGACGGCGAACATCGGTCTCGGCCAGACGCGTGCGGACGGCTACAGCGAGGACGCGCTCATCACGCTCGGGGCCGACCTCGACGGCGCACGACGTCTGGCGGTGCTGCACCCGCACGGGTGGACCGCCCGACAGGCGATGGACTGGCTGCTCGGCGAACCGGCCTGAACGAGCGAGCGAAGAGCAGGGCCCGCAGGCGGCCCCCCTCGCATGGCTCGGAGTCGATGACGGTGCCAGACTGAGGTGAGGGCGACCCGTCACCGGGAGCGTCCCGGTCGGGGCAGCCCACGGGAAGTGCCCCATGCGCGCCACCGTGCTCCGACCGTCGACCAGCGGGCGCCGCATCCCGTTGCCTCGGCGTTCCCGACGATTCCGCCTGATCGCGGCCCTGGCCGTCACCCTCGCCGTGCCGGCAGGATGCACGACGGGCGAGCCGGTCACGCCCTCCGGAACCTCGGCGCCGGGCACGACCACGACCCCGGCTCCGACGAGCACCTCGACGGCTCCCGCGGTCGACGTGCCTGCGTACTACCTGATCGACACCCGCACGGGTCTCCGGCTCGCGCGGGAGATCCGCACCGTGCGGACGTCCGACGAGGTCCGCGCAGCCGTCGAGGCCATGATCGCGGGGCCGACCGATCCCGACTACACCGGTACGTGGAACCGGACGACCACCGTCCGCGACGTGCGCCAGACCGCCGGGACCATCGTCGTCGACCTGTCCGCCGACGCCCGAACCGCTGACGTCGGGTCGGCGGGCGCCGCGTTGATGATCCAGCAGCTCGTCTACACCGTCACGGACGCGGCGGGCCAGCCGGCGGCTCCGGTGATGATGACGATCGACGGGAGCCCCGCCGGGGAGCTGTGGGGCGCCGTCGCGTGGGACGCACCGGTCACGCGCGCCGATCCTCTCGACGTCCGGCTGCTCGTCCAGATCGATCGTCCGACCGAGGGAGCCGCGAGCGCGACGCCCGTCGCCGTCTCCGGCGATGCGGCGGTCTTCGAGGCGACGCTGAGATGGACGGTCCTCGACGCGCACGGCACGACGGTCCGCTCGGGCTCGGCCATGACCTCGGAGGGTCAGACGTTCGCGCCGTACTCGTTCACCGTGGCGCTCGACCCCGGCACCTACACGGTCGTCGTCAGCGAGGAGGACCTCTCGGGCGGCGAGGGCGGGACCCCGATGAGCGACTCCCGCACCGTCACCGTCACCTGACGTCGCTGCTCGCTCGGATCGGCCGCAGTCAGGGGGCCGTCGCGAACGAGAGCAGGTCGGTGCGGGTCCGGGTCGACCCGTCGAGCTCCGACCACGTCAGCAGCGCGCTACGCGACGCGAGGTCGGCCGTCAGTGACGCGGTCTGGTCGCCGGAGGTCCAGGTCAGCACGAGCCGGGAGTCGTCGCCGCCGATGCTCAGCTCGCCACCGAAGGCGGGGTGGGTGTTGCGGAACCGGATCAGCCCGACCAGGGCCGCGACGACGGGCCGGTCCAGCTCGGCCTGGATCTCGGCCACCGTGTAGGAGTGGCGGTTGATGTCGCGACCGACGCCCGAGCGCGCGAGCAGGTCCATGTCGTTCGCACCGGCGAGCAGCCCGACGTAGTAGATCTGCGGGATACCGGGGGTGAAGAGCTGCACCGCGCGCGCGAGCAGGTACGCCGCGTCGTCACGCCCCAGCGCGTCGTAGTACGTGCAGTTGACCTGGTAGACGTCGAGGTTCGACGCCGCCCACCCGGTCGCCTGACGCGACTGCCCGCCGGAGTGCTCGTGGATCCCCTCGACGAGGTCGTGCACCTGCTCCGGGGTCAGCAGGCCCGGACGACCCTCACCCATCTGGTCCGGACCGACGTCGATCACCCCGATGCCGTCGTGCGTGTCCAGGACCGTCACCGCGTTCGTCGGGCGCACGTCGAGCCACCGCCGCAACGGCGCGCCGTCACCGGTGTACAGCCCGTGCAGCAGCAGTGGCGGCAACGCGAAGTCGTACACCCGGTCCACGACCGAGCCGATCGCGATCTGCCGCTCGAAGTGCGCGTGGATCTCCACGAGGACCTCCACCCCGAGCCGCCGCGCCTGGGTGGTCAGCTCGTCGATGAACGCGAACGTCTGCGCCGTCATGAACGACGACGTACCGGCGGTCTTGACCGCGTACCCCACCGCGTCCAGACGCACCATCGAGACCCCACCGTCGGCGAGCGTGGACAGCACCCGGTCGAGGTAGGCGCGTCCGGCCGGCGAACCGAGGTTCAGGTCGATCTGCTGGCTCGTGAACGTCGTCCACACCAGCCGACGCCGCCCGCCGAGCGTGAGAACCGTGAACGGCAGACCCGGACGCGGACGGTAGATCCCTACGAGCTCGGCCTCGTCCGCACCCTCGGGGTAGACGTCCGCCATCGTCAGGAACATCGCGGCATGAGGTGAGGCGTCGCCGCGCGCGAGCACGTCACGGAACTCCGCCGAGTCGGCCGAGACATGGTTCACGATCAGGTCGACCATCAGCACGTACTCGTCACCCAGCGACCGCAGATCGTCCCACGTACCGAGCCGGGGGTCGACACGGGTGTGGTCCACCGGGTCGAAACCCGCGTCGGCCCCGTCGAACGGTGTGAAGAACGGCAGCACGTGCACCCCGGCGAACACCCCGGCGAGCGGCCCGTCCAGAACACCCCGCAACGTCCGCAGCGTGCCACCGAACCTGTCCGCATACGCGATCAGCTGAACACCGTCCCGCGGTCCACGCCCACCCTGTGCCATGACGCCAGTCCTCCGTCGTCCACGCGGGCGACCGACCCGACCGGACCCGTGGCACGCCGCCACCGCCGCGATCCGCGTCGGGGACCGGCAGGTCCGGTCTGCTCGCGGCAGCAGCGTTGCACACTCCCCGGCGGAGCAGGTAGCGAACCCGCCGGTCACGGTGACGAACCCCGTGACGAGCCCGGTGGCCCGATCGGGTCAGAACAGCTGCGGGACGCTCCTCGCGGCGGTGTACAGCGCGACGGCCACCAGGAGGATCGCGAACGCCTGGCTCAGCCGCGCCGGGTTGACCCGGGAGACCACCCGGTTGCCCAGCAGCCCGCCGAGCACGGCCGAGGCGGTGAAGAGCCCGATCACGGTCCAGTCCAGGTCGAACCCCTGGTCCAACCGGAACGCGAGCGCCGTGACACTGTTGATGCCGATCACGAGCAGCGACGTGCCGACGGCCACCGGCATCGACAGCCCGAGCGCGAGCACGAGGGCGGGAACCACCGCGAAACCGCCGCCCACCCCGAAGAAGCCGGTGAGGAGGCCGACGGTCGTCGCCGTGAGCACGATCCTGGCCACGCGGCGGCAGTCGCACGTGAAGCGAGGGCGGAGGGTGATCGCAGGAGCCTCCGCGACGGTCCGGTCCGCCACCGGTCGGTCCGTCGAGACCGTCTGCCGGCGCTGGCGCCGGATCATCAGGATCGCCACGAGCAGGATCAGCACCGAGAAGGCCGCGAGCAGGACGTCCTGGGGCACCGCGGAGGAGAACCGCGAGCCGATGTAGGACCCCACGATGCCGAGGAAGCCGAACACCACGCCCTTGGCGAGGCTGACCCGCCCGGCCCGACGGTGCGGCAGCGCACCGACCAGGGACGTCGTCCCGACGATCAGCAACGAGCCCGTGGTCGCCGCGTGCGAGCTCTGCCCGAACAGGTACACCAGCGCGGGGACGGCAAGGATCGAGCCTCCGCCCCCGAGTGCGCCCAGGCTGAGACCGATGAGCAGGCCGACGGGGATGACGAGCGCGAGCACGTGGTGTCCTTGCTGTGGGGTAGCCGTGGGGTAGCCGTGGGGTAGCCGTGGGGTGCAGTCGGCGCCGAGGCGACGTCGTCCGCGGCGGGTCGGTCGACGGTCGGCAGAGGGTGGTCGAGGTTCAGGCCTGGGCGACCAGCTCCGACACCAGGGGCAGACCGGCGGCGGCAGCACTCTCGCTGAACGATCCGTCGACCGAGACGACGTGGTGCCCGTTCGCGACGAGGAACGACGCGGCGATCGAGGCACGGTAGCCGCCCGCGCAGTGGATCCAGATCTCGGCCCGCGGGACGTCCGCCAGTCGCTCGAGAAGCTCGTGCAGAGGAAGGTGGACCGCCCCGTCGATGTGCGACTCGCGCCACTCGCTCAGGCGTCGGACGTCGAGCACGACCACCTCGCGGTGGTGACGCACCTGCTCGAGGTCCGCGAAGCTCGCGAGCTGGAGCTGCCCGAGCGGACCGTCCGTCCACCCCTCGGGTGCACCCGTGGCGGCAGCGGCCGGAGAGTCGATCCCGATCCGCACGAGCTCGCGCTGGGCCTCGGCCACCTGCTCGGGCGTGTCGCCGAGCAGAGTGACGGGCGTGCCCCACGGGATCAACCAGCCGAGGTAGGTGGAGAACTGACCGTCGAGCCCGAAGTTGAAGGTACCGGGCACGTGACCGGCGGCGAAGGCGGTCCGGGTACGGAGGTCGACGAGCCACTCTCCCGCGTCGAGTCGACGACGGAGCTCGGTCTTGTCGGCCTGCTGCGGCGCGCTGAGGTCAGCGGCGACGGGTCCGGCGGAGTTCGCGGGACCCATGTGGACGTAGTAGGCCGGG
>DATKTF010000029.1:0-5337 GCA_035531255.1 Cellulomonadaceae bacterium | reverse complement strand
CGCCCGACGGTCCCGGCGAACACCACGTCCCCGGTCAGGGCGGCCGGTCCGCTCGTGAGATCGACGAGGTAGAAGGTCGAGCCCTCGGTGTGCCCCGGTGCGTGCAGCGCACGCAGCCCGAGGTCGCCCAGGCCGAGGTCGACCACCACGCCCGGACGAGTGGTGAACGTCACCACCCGGGTGGGCTCGCGGTAGGTGCGTGGGTCGATCCCGGTCCCACGGAGCGCCTGCGCCAACGGTCCGGATGCGGCTCCGTCGGACGCCCCGAGACCGAGGGTGCCGAACGGGTCCGCGACCCGGTAGGCGTCGGCCTCATGAATCAGGAGCGGCACGCCGAGCTCGTCGCACACCGCGGCGGCGTCCCAGGTGTGATCCGCGTGACCGTGCGTCGCGAGCACCGCGACCGCCTCGAGGCCGAGCGAGCGGACCAACGCCACGACGTCGTGCGCGGTGCCCGCGCCCGTGTCGACGATCACGCACGCGCCGCCGGGCGTCGACAGCAGGTAGCAGTTGGTCCCGAACACCGGTGCGACGACGGTGCGGAGCGACAAGGGAGGAGGCACTCCGCCACCCTACCGAGGCGGTGCGGGCGTCCGGGCTCCGGAAGCGTGACGTCATCGGTACCTCGGGAACCGGCCTTCGGCGCGGTCTGCGGCTCGCGTTTGCCTAGACTGTGCTCGGCCCCGCGAGGGCCGCGCACGCGGCCCGTCGCTGACCGCTGCAGCCGTCGACGAGGAGGAGACCGGGTGTCCCCGAACAAGCGCGAGCGCGAGTACGCACGTCGCCGCTACGAGGACTGGCAGCACCGGCAGGCAGCCGCGCGCGCGCGGAAGCGTCGACAGCAGGTGGTCGCCGGTTCGGTCGTCGGATTCCTGGTCGTCGCCCTCGGTGTCGGCGCTGCGATCTCGAGCACCCGCAACGGTGGTTCACCCCTGACGCCACCCACCTCGAACGTGACGGCCCCCGCGGCCTCGCCGAGCCCGACCGCCACCTACACGCTCCCGTCTCCGTCCCTCGCCGAGGCCCGTCTATGGACCGGCACCATCACCACGTCGGCCGGCTCGATCGGGATCTCTCTCGACGGCGCCGCGGCCCCTCAAGCCGTCGCGAACTTCGTCTCGCTCGCGCAGCACGGGTTCTTCACCTCCACGCCGTGCCATCGCCTGACCACGGCGGGCATCTTCGTGCTGCAGTGCGGCGATCCCACCGGCACCGGTTCCGGCGGTCCCGGCTACACGTGGGGACCGATCGAGAACGCACCCGCGAACAACCTCTACCCGGCCGGGACGATCGCGATGGCCCGCGCCTCCGACAACGGGTCGTCGATGGGGAGCCAGTTCTTCCTCGTCTACCAGGACTCCACCATCCCGGCGGACTCCGCCGGTGGCTACACCGTGTTCGGCCACATCACATCTGGTCTGGGCGTCGTCCAGGCAGTCGCGGCCGCGGGCGTGAAGGGCGGCAGCTCAGACGGCGCCCCCGCGACCCCGGTCACCATCGAAGGAGTTGAGGTCAAGTGACCGAGAACGACGCCACCGCCCCCGTCACCGAGCCCGTGGTCGACGACCAGGCGCTGGACGTGGCGACGGAGCTTCTCGAGACTCCTCACGAGGGCACCGACGCGGTCACCCTCGATTCGGCCGACGCGCCCGGCAGCGACGATCGCCCAGTGCCCGCACCGGACCCCGCGCCCGCACCTTCGCCTGCTCCGCATCCGACCCCGCGTCCCGTACCCCGGGCCGTGCCACGTCCACCGTCAGTCACCCCGGCGTCCGTCGCCGCCGCGCGACCTGCCCCTGCCCCGGGTGGTGCCGCGACCCCGGTCCCGGCACCGTCCGACGCTGCCGAGGCTGCCCTCGCGGCGACCTTCGGTCGGGTCGATGACGACGGGACGGTCTACGTGCGCGAAGCCTCGGGCGAGCGCGCCGTCGGGCAGTTCCCCGGGGCCTCGGGCGACGAGGCGCTGGCGCTGTACGTACGCCGCTTCCTCGACCTTCACGCCAAGGTGGTCGTGTTCGAGACCCGCCTGACCGCGACCGACCTCGCGATCAAGGAGATCGACCAGACCCTCGCCAAGCTGTCCGAGGAGCTCGTCGAGCCCGCCGCCGTCGGAGACCTCGACACCCTCCGCGGACGCCTCGACGCCCTGCGGCCGATCGCGCTGGAGCGTCGCGCCGTCGCCGATGCCGAACGCGCCGCAGCGAAGGACGCCGCGCTGAAGGTGCGGACGGAGATCGTGGAGGCGGCCGAGCGGATCTCCGGCACCGATCCCGAGCGGATCCAGTGGCGCCCTGCCGGTGAGCAGCTTCGCGTCCTGCTCGACCAGTGGAAGGAGTCGCAGCGGACCGGCCCGCGACTCGACCGGCCGATCGAGGAGTCGCTCTGGAAGCGCTTCAGCCACGCCCGCACGACGTTCGACCGTGAGAGGCGGCACTTCTTCGCCGAGCTCGAGCAGCGGAACTCGCAGGCCAAGACGACCAAGGACCGTCTCGTCGCGGAGGCCGAGGCGCTCAGCACCTCGACCGACTGGGCGGCGACGGCGAGTGCGTATCGCGATCTCATGAACGACTGGAAGGCAGCCGGCCGCGCGAGCAGGCACGACGACGACGCGCTCTGGGCCCGGTTCCGTGCCGCCCAGGACACGTTCTTCGCCGCGCGCGACAATGCCGCGACGGCCACGGACGCCGAGTTCCGCGCGAACCTCGACATCAAGGAGGCCCTGCTCGCCGAGGTGGAGCAGCTTCTCCCCCTCACGGACCTCGCTGCCGCGAAGCGGACCCTGCGCTCGATCCAGGACCGGTGGGATGCTGCCGGCAAGGTTCCTCGCGGCGACATCCAGCGGATCGAAGCACGACTGCGCGCGGTCGAGACCGCGATCCGCGACGCCGACCAGGCGGTCTGGACGCGCAGCAACCCGGAGACGCGCGCACGCGCCGAGGGTGCGGCGGCACAGCTCCAGGCGGCCATCGCGGGCCTCGAGGCCGACCTGGCGGCTGCCAAGGCGTCGGGCAACGCGCGCAAGACGGCCGAGGCTCAGGCCGCTCTCGACGCACGACGGTCATGGCTCGAGCAGGTCGAGCGCGCGGCCCGAGAGTCCTGACGACGAGCGAGGTACGTACCGCGGCTCGGCGAGCCGCGCCGTGCTGCGAGCTGCCCTGACCGGCGTTGACCACCGCTGGCGCGTGCAGCTCGGCTCTGTCCCCACACCCGTCACGATCGTCGGCTGTCCACAGACGTGAGCGTCGCCGTGCACCGACCACCGCACCGGCGTCGATGCTGGAGCCATGACGTCTCCGTTGGCCTGGCTCCTGCCGGCACCGACCGACCCGCCGACCGTCGTGGTCCGCGACGACGTCGGCCCGATCGGGTGGCAGGTGCTGCTGCGCGACGGGGCGCTCACGCACGTGTGGGGTGACCTGGCCGTGCCCGCAGCTCGACCGCCCGGCCCGGTCGAACGGGCCCGGGCTCTCGATTCGCACGTCCCCGCACGTGCGGTCGTCGGCCGGATGGCCGCGGCGTGGGTGCACACAGGACGGACTCCCCCGACGACTCTCGACCTCCTCGTCGAGCCCGGTCGCCGACGGCTCGCGCCCGACCCGTCACGACGGACGCGCGAGTGCCCGCTCCCCTGCACCGACGTCGACGACCTCGGCGGCGTGCGGGTGACCTCGGTCCAGCGCACCGGTCTCGACCTTGCGCGATGGGGTGCGCCGACCGACCCGACGGTGCTGATCGAGCTCGACGCCCTACGAGCTCTCGGCTTCGACCCTCGCGCCGCACTCGCCGCGCTCACGCAGCTCACGGGGCAACGCGGCCTGCGGACCGCGCGCGAGGTGCTCGCACGGCTCGCCGCTCCGTGAGCGCGGACGTGGCCGGACGCGCCCTCCCGGGTCCGCGCTCAGACCCTGATCGCCGGCTCGTCGGCGTTGCGCGAGCCCGTGATCCGGTAGACGTCGAAGACACCCTCGACCTTGCGGACCGCCGCGAGCACAGAGGCGAGGTGTGACGGCTCGGCCATCTCGAAGACGAACCGTGAGAGAGCGACCCGGTCACGCGAGGTCGAGACCGTCGCCGAGAGGATGTTGACGTGGTGATCGGACAGCACCCGCGTCACGTCCGAGAGAAGACGGCTCCGGTCCAGCGCCTCGACCTGGATCTGGACGAGGAACAACCCCGACCCGCCCGAGGTCCAGGCGACCTCGACGATCCGCTCGGGCTGGGAGCGCAGGCTCTCGACGTTCACGCAGTCGGTCCGATGCACGCTGACCCCGCTGCCGCGCGTGACGAATCCGATGATGTCGTCACCGGGTACCGGTGTGCAGCACTTCGACAGCTTGACCCACAGATCGTCCACGCCCTTGACGACGACGCCGGGATCGCCGGAGCGCACGCGCCGACCCGTCTGCCCGGGTCGTGCCACCTCCGCCAGGTCCTCCTCGGCGGCGGGCTCCCCGCCCATGGACTGGACGAGCCGTTGCACGACGGTCGCGGCCGAGACCTGCCCCTCGCCGATCGCCGCGTACAGCGCCGAGACGTCCGCGTAGCGCATCTCGTTGGCGAGCGCGACGAGCGCCTCGTGCGACAGCAGCCTCTGGATCGGCAGGTTCTGCTTGCGCATCGCCTTCGCGATCGCGTCCTTGCCGTGCTCGATCGCCTCCTCCCGGCGCTCCTTGGAGAACCACTGCCGGATCTTGTTGCGGGCGCGGGGGCTCTTGACGAACGTCATCCAGTCGCGGCTGGGCCCCGCGCTCTCGGACTTGGACGTGAACACGTCCACGACGTCGCCGTTCTCCAGGGTCGAGTCCAGCGGGACGAGTCGCCCGTTGACCCGCGCACCCATCGTCCGGTGGCCGACCTCGGTGTGCACGGCATACGCGAAGTCCACCGGCGTCGAGCCCGCCGGAAGCGCGATGACGTCTCCCTTGGGGGTGAACACGTAGACCTCGGCGCCCGCGATCTCGAACCTCAGCGAGTCCAGGAACTCGCTCGGGTCCGCCGTCTCCTTCTGCCAGTCGACGAGCTGACGCAGCCACGTCATGTCGTTGCCCGCCGAGTCGGTGACCGCGGGGTGCCCCTTGGTGGTCTCCTTGTACTTCCAGTGCGCCGCGACGCCGTACTCCGCCCGCCGGTGCATGTCGTGGGTGCGGATCTGGATCTCGACCGGCTTGCCACCGGGCCCGATCACGGTGGTGTGCAGGGACTGGTAGAGGTTGAACTTCGGCATCGCGATGTAGTCCTTGAACCGGCCAGGGACCGGGTTCCACCGCGCATGCAAGGACCCGAGGGCGGCGTAGCAGTCACGCACGCTGTCGACCAGGACACGGACGCCGACGAGGT
>DATKTF010000028.1:0-10720 GCA_035531255.1 Cellulomonadaceae bacterium | reverse complement strand
CGTCGTGCCGCGAGCGGCCCGGCGCCACCCCGAGGCCGAGGTCGTCGCCCTGCGGGACGCCTACGCGCTGACCTGGTCGGCGTTCGACACCTGGATGGAGGAGGACGAGATCGTCTTCACCCACCCGCGCAGCCCGTACGTACGCATCGACGCCCTCGCCAGCAGCCGGCACGTCCTCGCCACGCTCGACGGCGTGGTCGTGGCCGACTCGCACCGGCCTGTGGTGCTGTGCGAGACCGGTCTCGTCCCACGCTTCTACCTTCCCCGGGTCGACGTCCGCATGGACCTCCTGACGCCTGTGGCCACGGTCAGCCACTGCCCCTACAAGGGGACGGCGACGTACTGGGACCTGACCGTCAACGGGACGACGGTCGGCGACGCCGCGTGGTCGTACCGCACTCCCTTGCCCGAGTCGGCCAAGATCGCGGGTCTGGTGGCTTTCTGGCCGGAGAAGAGCGCCGATCTGCACGTCACCGTCGACGGCCAGGAGATCGGCGCCGCGTAGAGCGCGCCGCGCGACGGGACGCCGTGGATCGATGGCGCCGGGATGTCGCGCCGTCGAGCGTGGCTTGCGGTCGCGATGGTCGCGCGCGGGCGGACGAGGTCGAGGGGTCCGGGCTCGACGATGCTGCGGAGAAAGGGCGGGCAGACGGAAGCAATTCCCGGTGGGGCGGGTTCCGGAAGCGCATCGCGATCGCGACGCGAATTCCGCCGGACTCGGAGGACATGATGGTCACGAATGTCTCGACCCACGCAGTTCCTGTCACCGCGACGACGACCCGGGTGGCTCCCGCCGTCGTGCGCGGTGCGGTCTTCGGAATGGTTGCCTCCCTCGTCATGGCCGCTTTCGCGATGATGGCCGCGGCAACCTACCAGCATGTCGGATTCTTCTCTCCGCTCTACCACATCGCCTCGACGTTCATCTCCCCGAGCACGTTGATGACGTCGATGAAGAATGCGATGGCGGGCAGCACATTCACCTTCGTGACCGGACCGGCCGTTCTGGGTGCGCTCATCCACATGATGATCGGGGCGATGTACGGCGTGATGTTCGCGGTCGTGGCGGTGCTGCTGCGCCTGCGCGGTCCGATGCTGGTGGCTTCGGGCTTCCTGTGGGGCGCCCTGGCTTTCCTCGTCAGCTCGTTCGTGGCGCTGCCGGTGGCGGCGAGGCTGTTCGGCAGCGGCGACCAGATCACGCACATGGCGGCGACGGTCGGCTACGGCACGTTCCTGACCGAGCACCTGGTGTTCGGCCTGGCCCTGGGTCTGCTTCTCGCGCCACGGCGCCCGGTCGCCCGCTGAGATGATGCGTGCCTGGCGCCTGCTGCACCCGCACGATCTCGAGGGAGCTGTTCACCGATGACGACGGATGCGGGCGCTGATGTGGAGACCGACCGGCTGCGATCGATCCCGCGCGGGCGAGAGCGGTCCGGGCGATCGGGCGCGTCGACGTGGGCGACCTGGGGTCCGTACCTGGCGGAGCGCGCCTGGGGCACCGTCCGCGAGGACTACTCGCCGGACGGGACGGCCTGGGAGTCGTTCCCGCACGACCACGCCCGCTCGCGCGCGTACCGCTGGAACGAGGACGGCATGGCCGCGGTCTGCGACGACCGCCAGCTCCTGTGCCTGGGCCTGGCGGTGTGGAACGGTCGTGACCCGATCCTCAAGGAGCGGATGTTCGGGCTGACCGGCAACGAGGGCAATCACGGGGAGGACGTCAAGGAGTACTGGTGGTACCTGGACTCCACCCCCACCCACTCCTGGATGCGCTGGCGTTACCACTACCCGCAGGCCGAGTTCCCGTACCAGGACCTGGTCGCGACGAACGGAGCGCGCGGCCGCCACGACCCTGAGTACGAGCTCGCCGACACGGGGGTCTTCGACGAGGACCGCTTCTGGCGCATCGAGGTCACCTTCGCCAAGCAGGCGCCCGACGACGTCCTGATGCTCGTCACCGTGGAGAATCGCGGCCCCGACCCGGCGGTGATCTCGGTGCTGCCGACCCTGTGGTTCCGCAACACCTGGGCGTGGGGGCGCGACACGACGCCGGTGCCGACCCTGGATCTCGTGGAGCCGGGGATCGTGCGCGCGCGGCACCAGGACCTCGCGGAGATGCACCTCGCCTACGACGCGGGGGCGACCGCGCTGTTCTGCGACAACGAGACGAACAACGAGCGCCTGTTCGGGGCGCCGAACGCCTCGCCGTTCCCCAAGGACGGGATCAACGACTTCGTGCTCCACGGCAGCCCGACCGTGAACCCCGACCGGACGGGGACCAAGTGCGCGGTCCTGCACGAGCTCCACGTCGGGCCCGGCGAGCGCCGCGAGGTGCGCGTGCGACTGACGGGCGCACCGGCGGGCACAGCGACGGGCAGGCCGACGGGCACGGTGGTCCGGGACCTGCGGGACGACTTCTCGGCGGTCATGACCGAGCGGGAGCGCGAGGCCGACGCCTTCTACGCGGGCCTCGTCGGCACCCGGTTCACCCCGGACGAGGCGGCGCTGATCCGGCAGGCGTACGCCGGGCTGCTGTGGGGCAAGCAGTTCTACCACTTCGACGTCCACGAGTGGCTCGACGGGGACCCCTCCGGGCCGCCTCCTCCGGACTCGCGTCGCACCGGTCGCAACTCGGCCTGGCGCCACCTGTCGGCCCACGACGTCTTCTCGATGCCGGACGCGTGGGAGTACCCGTGGTTCGCCGCCTGGGACCTCGCGTTCCATGCGGTCGCCCTGGCGCACGTCGACCCCGAGTTCGCGAAGGGGCAGATCCTCATGCTCCTGCAGGACACGTACATGCACCCGTGCGGGCAGCTGCCCGCGTACGAGTGGGCGTTCGGGGACGTCAACCCGCCGGTCCAGGCCTGGGCCGCGCTGCGGGTGTTCCACTGCGCCGGCGACCAGGACTACGAGTTCCTCGAGCACACGTTCCACCGCCTGCTGGTCAACTTCACGTGGTGGGTGAACCGCGAGGACGCCGGCGGCGACAACGTCTTCGAGGGAGGGTTCCTCGGGCTCGACAACATCGGCCCGATCGACCGGTCCGCGCCGCTCCCGGTGGCCGGACGGCTCGAGCAGAGCGACGGCACGGCCTGGATGGCGATGTACTGCCTCGACATGCTCGAGATCGCGCTCGTGCTCGCCGAGCACGACGACAGCTACGAGACCATGGCCACCAAGTTCCTCGAGCACTTCGCGTACATCGCGACGGCCGCCCGCCGGCAGGACCTGTGGGACGAGGCCGACGGGTTCTACTACGACGTCATCGCCGCGACGGACGGCACCCGCACCCCGATCCGGGTGCGTTCCCTGGTCGGGCTGCTGCCGATGATCGCGACCACGACGCTCGGCACGGGCACGCTGAGCCGTCTGCCCGGGTTCGCCGCCGACCTCGACTGGTTCATGACCCACCGGCCCGAGTACGCCGACCCCCTGAGCGTCACCCACGTCCGCGACGGGGGCCTCGGGCGACTGCTGGCGATGGTGCCGACGCCGAACCTGCGCCGCCTGCTCGCCGCGGTGTTCGACGAGGAGGAGTTCCTCTCGCCCTACGGGGTGCGGTCGGTGTCCAAGCGGCACGCGCAGCAGCCGTTCGTGCTCGAGCTGCCCGGATTCCGCGCCGAGATCGGCTACGAGCCGGGCGAGTCGCAGAGCGGGGTGTTCGGCGGCAACTCCAACTGGCGCGGCCCGGTCTGGTTGCCGGCGAACGCCATGCTCATCCACGGTCTGCACCGGTTCGCGCGCCTGTACGGTGACGAGCTCCAGCTCGAGGTCCCCACCGGCTCCGGACGGATGATGACGCTGACCGAGGTCGCAGCCGAGCTCACCCGGCGCCTGAGCGCCGTCCTGCTCCCCGACGCGGACGACCGTCGAGCCGCGCTCGGGGACGCACCTCTCTTCCGCGACGAGACCGCCTGGCGTGCGGACGCCCTGTTCCACGAGTACTTCCACGCGGACACCGGGCAGGGGCTCGGCGCCTCGCACCAGACGGGCTGGACCGCGCTCGTCGCGGACCTGCTGCTGCACCGCGACGCGTCCATCGACGAGCCCTGACGCGGCGCACGACCGAAGGCGTCCGATCGCCCGCAGCCGTTCCGCGAGGACGGCCCCGGTACGATCGGTCCGCACCGGAGCCCGACCCGACCCGACCCGAGACAGGGTGCGCCACATGACGCGGATCTACGAGCTGCGGACCTACGTTGCCGAACCGGGGCGGATCGACGCCCTCCGTGAGCGGTTCCGCGACCACACGGTGGCGCTGTTCGACCGCCACGGGATCACGAGCATCGGCTACTGGGTCGAGGCCGAGAACCCCGAGACGCTCGTGTACCTGCTGGCCCACGCGGATCGCGCGTCGGCGACGGCCTCGTGGGACGCGTTCCGGGCAGACCTCGAGTGGCAGGCGGTCAAGGCGGAGTCCGAGAAGGACGGTCCCGTCGTCCGATCGATCACGTCCGCGTTCCTCGAGCCGACCGACTTCTCCGCGCTGCGCTGACAAGGGCCGATCGCGTCCCCGCACCGGCCACGCGCCGAGGTCACCGAACCGTCCAGCCCCCGTCCACCATCAGGGTGTGGCCGGTGATCAACGACGCGGCGGGCGAGACGAGGAACACCACCGCCCCCGCGACCTCCATCGGGCGCCCGATCCGGTGCAGCGCGGCGATCCGCTCGATCACGTCGGCTCGGAACTCCGGGTCGGCGAGCGCCGGTTCGGTCCCCGGTGTCTCGATGAAGGTCGGCGCCACGGTGTTCACCGTGATCCCGTGCGGCCCCCACTCCACCGCGAGGCAGCGCGCCAGGTGGGCGACCGCGGCCTTCGACATGCAGTAGACCGACTCACCCGGCAGCGCGACCGTCCCCGCCTGGGACCCGATCATGACGATCCGCCCGCCACCCCGCCCGATCATGTGCCGACCGACGTACTGGCTCGTGAAGAACGTCCCCGTGACGTTGACCTGGAGCGTCGCCGCGACGTCGGCCTCGGTCACGTCCTCGGCAGGGTTGCCCGGGGCGATGCCGGCGTTGTTCACGAGGATGTCGATCCCGCCGAAGTGCGCGACGGTCGCATCCACGGCGGTCCGCACCTGCGCGAGGTCGGTCATGTCCATCTGGAGCGGGAAGGCGCGTCGGCCCAGCGCCTCGATCTCCGCGACGACGTCCGCGCCGGTCGTCACGTCACGCAGGCCGACCGCGACGTCCGCGCCCGCGGCGGCCAGGGCGACGGCGATCGCGTGGCCGAGCCCTCTCCCGGCTGCGGTGACGAGCGCGGTGCTACCGCTCAGGTCGAAGCTGGGCAGGTCGGTCATCGGGACTCCTCGGTCGCGGGTACGGCTCGACGCTAGCCCCGTTCTGTCAGGCACTCAGGCGCGGATAGTCCGTGTACCCCTCGGCGCCAGGACCGTAGAACGTCTGGGCGTTCGGCGTGTTCTCCGCCCGGTTGCCCTGCCAACGCTCGACGAGGTCGGGGTTGGCGATCGCGAGGCGGCCGACTGCGACGGCATCGGCGCTCGAGTCCGCGACGAGCGCGGCCGCTTCCTCCCGGGTCGTGATGCTGCCGAAGCCGCTGTTGGCGATGAGCTTGCCGCCGAACCGGGCGCGCAGCCCCTGGACGAGCGCACCGGTCGGTTCGCCGTGCAGGATGCTCACGTACGCGAGGCCGAGCGGTGCGATGCCGTCGACGAGCGCCTCGTAGGTGGCTTGCGCATCGGCGGCGTCCGTCTCGACGACGTCCTGGATGTTGTGCATCGGCGAGAGGCGGATTCCTACCCGGCCCGCCCCGACCGCATCCGCCACAGCCGTGGTCACCTCGACGCCGAACCTCGCGCGGTTCTGCGGCGACCCGCCGTACCCGTCCTCCCGCCGGTTCGAGACCGGGGACAGGAACTGGTGCAGCAGGTAGCCGTTCGCGCTGTGGATCTCCACCCCGTCGAGCCCCGCGGCGATCGCGTTCCTCGCGGCCGTCACGAACTCGTCGCGAACGACGGTCAGCTCGTCGGCCGTGAGCGCGTGCGGCACGGGGTACGGCTGCTTGCCTGTCGCGGTGTGCACCTCGCCGTCGATCGCGATCGCGCTCGGGGCGACGATCCGGTCGGTCCCGGTGATCTCCGTGTGGGACACGCGGCCGCCGTTCATCAGCTGCATGACGATCCGGCCACCCTGGGCGTGGACGGCCTCAGCGACCCGGCGCCAGCCCTCGACCTGCTCGTCGGTCACGATGCCGGGCTGTCCCGGGTACGCGCGAGACTCCAGGCTCGGGTACGTCCCTTCGGTGATGATCAGGCCGACGCTCGCCCGCTGCGCATAGTGCTCGGCCACGATGTCGCCGGGGACCCCCGAAGCGCCGGAGCGCATCCGGGTGAGTGGTGCCATCACGACCCGGTTCGGCAGGTGCAGGTCGCCGAGAGAGACGGGTGAGAACAGATCCATCAGTCGTTGCCTTCCGTTGCGGGAGCCCCACCGCGAACACGACGTGACCCGTGGTGCCAACCGAACCCTCGGGACCGCTATTCCTCAGCCGCACCCGGTTCGGCACGCCTGCGCTCTCATCCACCCGCGAAGGCCCACAACGCAGGAACCCCCGGCCGGAGACACTCCGACCGGGGGTTACCCGAACAACTAGGCGCTCCTTGTACGAACACCCCTCTGTGCGCGAGGCGGGACTTGAACCCGCACGCCCTTGCGGGCACTGGCACCTGAAGCCAGCGCGTCTGCCATTTCGCCACTCGCGCGCGCCGGAGCAGACTAGCACGCAGGCCACCCCGCCTCACGCCGACCGAACCACCGGGACACGTGCCCGGACACTTCGGACATGTTTGCCACCCGGATCGGCGGGTCAACCCAGCAGCACTGGATACCATCAGGGAGGACGCCGATCCGGACGGGCCCTGCGCCACCTGACCGGCGTGTCACGTGTGGAGGGCAGCCACCGGGTGCACGGCGATCGACCGACGACGTGAAGGAGGTGGCGTGGGCATCCTCGACAGGTTCGAGCAAGGCGTCGAGCGAGTGGTCAGCACCGCCTTCGCCAAGGCCTTCAGCAGCGAGGTCAAGCCGGTCGAGCTCGCAAGCGCACTGCGCCGCGAGGTCGACGACCGGGCCGTCGTCGTCGACCGGGACCGCACCGTCGTCCCCAACAGCTTCACTCTCGCCCTCTCCCCGGTGGACCACCAGCACGTGGAGGAGTGGGGCGCCGAGACGCTCGCGGACGAGCTCGCGGCCAACGTCACGGACCACGCCCTCGGGCAGCGCTACGCGTTCGTCGGGCCGGTGACCGTCACGTTCTCCGAGGACGAGGAGCTCGAGACCGGCCGTTTCGAGGTGCACAGCACGACGGTGCGCGGGGCCGTCGCACCCGCGACCACGGCCGCGCCGAGCGCGCGGCACCCGCTGGTCGACATCGACGGTCAGCGGTACCTGCTGACCGGACCGGTCACGGTGATCGGCCGCGGCTCGGAGGCCGACATCATCGTCGACGACCCCGGCGTCTCACGCCGCCACCTGGAGATCCGGGTGACGCCCGACGGCGTGATCGCGACCGACCTCGGTTCCACGAACGGCCTGTTCGTCGAAGGCCATCAGGTTCCCGCCGCCACCTTGCTCGACGGCAACGCCCTGACGATCGGGCGCACCCGCATCATGTTCTGGACCGGCGCGCCCGACGACGACCAGGACGCGTGACGCCGGTGAACGCCCTGACGATCACCCTGCTGCGGCTGGGCTACCTGATCCTGCTCTGGGCGTTCGTCCTCTCGGCGGTGCGTGTGCTGCGCCACGACCTCTACGGCACGCGCATCAGCACCCGGCGCGACCCCGCGCGCACCTCCGGGCCCGCATCGGTCCCTCCGACCCGGGGTGGCGCGCCGGCCGCGGGCCCCGCGCCACGCCGCGACGCCCCGCCCCGACGGGAGACGTCCGCGAGCCGGCTCGTCGTCGTCGAGGGTTCGCTGCGCGGGACGAGTGTGCCCCTCGGGACGTCCTCGGTCCTGATCGGCAGGGCGCCGTCCTGCACGCTGGTGATCGACGACATCTCGCTGTCCTCACGACACGCGCGTCTCTTCCCCGAGGTGGGCGGCTGGGTGATCGAGGATCTGGGATCGACGAACGGTACGTTCGTCTCGGGTCGGCGGATCGACCAGCCGACCCCCGTCCCCCTGGGCGCGCAGGTGCGAGTCGGCACCAACGTCCTCGAGCTGCAGAGGTAGTCCCCGTTGTCCATCGCCCTGCGCTATGCCGCGCGGTCCGACATCGGCCTCGTGCGCTCGAACAACCAGGACTCGGCCTACGCGGGACCCCACCTGCTGATGGTGGCCGACGGGATGGGCGGGCACGCGGGCGGTGACGTCGCGTCCTCGATCGCGGTCGCCGCTCTCGCCCCGCTGGACGACGAGGCGCACGGGCCCGACGACGCTCTCGACGAGCTCGACGCGGCCCTGCACGCCGCACAGGACGAGCTGCTCGCCCGGGCCAAGGCGGACGCCGACCTCGGCGGGATGGGCACCACCGTCACCGCGCTGCTGCGTGCCGGCAACAAGCTCGTCATGGCCCACATCGGCGACTCGCGCGCGTACCTGCTACGTGACGGCGAGCTGAACCAGGTCACGATCGACCACACCTTCGTCCAGCACCTCGTGAACACCGGCAAGATCACCCTCGAGGAGGCCGCGCACCACCCGCAGCGGTCCGTGGTCATGCGGGTGCTCGGCGACTTCGACATGGAGATCGTCCCCGACCTGTCGGTGCGCGAGGCGCGACCCGGTGACCGCTGGCTGCTGTGCTCGGACGGGCTCTCGGGCGTGGTGTCGGCCGAGACGATCGCCGAGACGATGGACTCGCTCACCGACCTCGACGCCTGTGCGGACCGGTTGGTCCAGCTCGCGCTGCGCGGGGGTGGTCCCGACAACGTGACCGTGATCGTTGCGGACATCCTCGACCTGGACGACCTCCCGGACGGCGCCGCGCCCACCACGGCGGCGACGGTCGTCGGCTCTGCCGCGCTCTCCCGCAACGTCCCGACCTCCGCCGCCGACGGTCCGGCGGCTCGGGCGGCCTCGCTCGCCCGCTCGGCGAGCGAACCGACGACTCCCGATGACGCGAGCGACGACGACGCCCCGCGACCGAGGCGTCGTCGCATTCGCGCTCTGCTCGTGACCCTGCTGGTCCTCGTCGTCCTCGGCGGCGCAGGGTTCGCCGGGTACCGGTGGACCCAGACGCAGTACTACGTCGGGGTCAGCGACGGCACCGTGGCGATCTACCGGGGTATCGACCAGAGCCTCGGACCGGTGCACCTGTCACGGATCGTGGAGGAGAGCGGTCTCCCCGTCTCGAGCCTCGCACCGTTCGTCCAGGATCGCCTCGCCCAGGGCATCGAGGCGTCGAGCCTCGCCGACGCGAGGTCCCGCGTCCAGATCATCCGGACCGAGGCGGCGACCTCCGGGCTCGTCACCGTTCCGAGCGTGAGCCCGAGCGCGAGCACCGGTCTCAGCGCGAGCCCGAGCGCCGGCGCGGGAGCGTCCGGCTGATGGCCGTCGTCACGCCGCACGAGGTCCGGCCGGGCCGCGGCGTCGAGCTGGCCCTGCTGGTGCCTGCGCTCGCCCTCGGCATCGGTGGCTATGCGCTGGCCGGGCTCGGTGCCACGTCCCACCTGCCCGCGAACATCGTGTTCCACGCGCTGGGCCTGATCGCGCTGGCCGCGCTGATGCACGTCGTGCTGCGGCTGCGCGCACCGTACGCCGACCAGGTCATGCTTCCGGTCGCCGTCGCTCTCAACGGCATCGGCCTGGCGATGATCTACCGGTTGGATCTCGCGCGCGCGGCGCACGGCGTCACGACAACGTTCGCGACCAAGCAGCTCGGCTGGACGACGATCGGAGTCCTGTTCGCGGCTCTCGTGCTGATCGTGCTGCGCGATCATCGGACCCTGCGCCGCCTCACCTACACCGCGATGGTCGTCGGCCTCGGACTGTTCGTCCTGCCGCTGATCCCCGGACTCGGGGCGGACGTCAACGGGGCGACGATCTGGATCCGGATCGGGACGTTCTCGGTGCAGCCGGCCGAGTTCTCCAAGATCGCGCTGGCGGTGTTCTTCGCCGGGTACCTGGTGACCAACCGCGACACCCTGGCCCTCGCCGGACCGCGCGTGCTCGGGCTCCAGCTCCCCCGCATCCGTGACCTCGGCCCGATCCTCGTGGCGTGGCTCACCTCGGTCGCCGTGCTCGTCCTCGAGCGGGACCTCGGCACCTCGCTGCTGTTCTTCGGGCTCTTCGTCGCGATGCTGTACCTCGCCACGGAACGCACGAGCTGGGTCGTCATGGGCCTGGTCATGTTCGTCGTCGGAGCCGTCCTGGCCGCCAAGAGCTTCGGGCACGTCGCGGCCCGGTTCGACATCTGGTTGCACGCGATGAACAACGACGTGTTCAACAAGGCGGTCGGCGGCTCCGGTCAGCTCGTGCGCGGACTGTTCGGCATGGCCAGCGGCGGCCTCTTCGGCACCGGGTGGGGCCTGGGACGTCCGGATCTCGTCCCGTACGCGGAGTCGGACTTCATCGTCGCGTCGCTGGGCGAGGAGCTGGGGCTCACCGGTCTGATCGCGATCCTCCTCGCCTACCTGGTGCTCGCCGAGCGGGGCATGCGTACCGCTGTCGGGGTCCGTGACGGGTTCGGCAAGCTGCTCGCCGGGGGCCTGGCCTTCGTCGTGGCGCTCCAGTGCTTCGTGGTCGTCGGCGGG